>JBLHPP010000013.1:0-18242 GCA_047624385.1 Crocinitomicaceae bacterium | reverse complement strand
GAATCGGCAGGTGGCGACCTGATAGCTATCCCGATCGACAAGAAAAACACGTTCATCAACTTCCCAGCTAAGCGCTTCAAGTTGATACTCGATAAGGTCCAAGACATTTTCCAACACATCAATGGCGACGGAGAAATCCATATTCCCCAACTCCGAGCCGCCATATTGATCGATGACCTCGACCTCGATAAGTCGAACACAACACTGACAGAACTCGCCGCCCTAGGAGCCAAGCTCAAAGACATCAATGGGCTACCAAAAACACGAGTTCCAAAGAACCTCAATGCCGAACTTCGTGACTATCAGATCGAAGGCTTCCGCTGGCTCCAGTTCCTCGCCCGCTACAATCTCCACGGAGTACTCGCCGACGACATGGGGCTCGGCAAGACGATCCAGGCACTAACTCACATATTAGCGGAGAAAAATGGCAAACGGAACAAGGGCCTTCCCACCCTCGTCGTTGCCCCTACAAGCGTGATTCCTAACTGGAGAACCGAGGCCGCGAAGTTCACTCCCTCGCTCAAAGTTCTCCTTCTTCACGGCAGCGAGCGGCATATCGATTTCTCTAAAGTAAAGAATCATGACATCGTGATCACCAGCTACGCCTTGCTACAGCGCGACGAAGCACTACACACCAGGCAGCAGTACCACATCGCCATTCTCGATGAATCCCAATACATCAAGAATGCCGCGACTAAGACCACCAAGGTCGCCTACAAGATCAAAGCAAACCAGCGTATTTGCCTATCGGGAACTCCGATGGAAAACCATCTTGGCGAACTCTGGAGCACCTTCAACTTCCTAATGCCTGGACTGCTCCAGTCGAACAAGGAATTCACAGCCACCTTCCGCACTCCGATCGAGCGCCATGGTGACACAGCCAGACAGATTAGCCTCAACCGCCGAGTCGGCCCGCTACTACTCCGTCGCACCAAGGATGTCGTCGCCAAGGAGCTGCCGCCAAAAACCATCATCCCCCACTATATTAGTCTTACCCAGGAGCAGGCTGACCTCTATGAGAGCGTCCGTGCCAGCATGGACAAACGTGTACGCGATGCCATCTCTGACCAAGGCCTCAGCAAGTCTCACATAATCGTCCTCGACGCCCTACTCAAGCTACGCCAGATCTGCTGTCACCCACAGCTGCTAAAGTTAGAGCAAGCGCAAAAGGTCAAGACGTCAGCCAAGCTCGACTATCTCACTGACCTCCTCGGCACACTGATAGAAGAAGGCCGACGCATCCTCATTTTCTCCCAGTTCACTACCATGCTCGCGATGATCGAGAAGCATCTCGTAAAGGAGAAAATCGAGTTCACCAAGATCACTGGAGCCACCCGCAACCGCCAAGCACCAGTCGAAAAATTCCAAACGGGCGAAGTCCCCGTCTTCCTCATCTCGCTGAAAGCCGGTGGCACGGGGCTAAACCTAACAGCTGCCGACACCGTCATCCACTACGATCCGTGGTGGAACCCCGCAGCCGAAAACCAAGCCACCGACCGCGCCTACAGGATAGGCCAAGACAAGCCAGTCTTCGTCCACAAACTCATCTGCCAAGGCACCATCGAAGAACACATCCAAGAGCTCCAAGAGAAGAAAGCAAAGCTAGTCGAATCCCTCCTAGCAGGCTCCACCAACAAGCTCAGCCTCACAACCGAAACTCTCAATGGACTTCTCGCCCCTATCGATGTTTAATCAGTATACACCACACTTCCTCCTTATCTCCTTCTAACCTATGGAAACACGCGTCCACCTACCAGACTCCGAACCACCAGCCACCATCCGCGAGGTTGTGGCTGTCCTCAAAAAACAAAAGCTCGTGGCCAAGCACGATAAACAATCGTGGGGCGACTGGATCAACTTTGAAGGAAAACAAACCGTCATCTCT
Source organism: Crocinitomicaceae bacterium (assembly GCA_047624385.1). GTDB lineage: Bacteria > Verrucomicrobiota > Verrucomicrobiia > Verrucomicrobiales > Akkermansiaceae > Rubritalea. The sequence goes on along the minus strand of JBLHPP010000013.1, from coordinate 16,357 downwards.
ATCGAATCGATCCGCGGCCTCACCACCTCCGCCACCATCGAGCAAGCCGAAGGCGAAGACGACACCTTCACATCCATCATCGCCGCATTCAGAAAACTAGGCTGGAGTGGCGAAGACGAAGACGGGCCGTACGCGCTGTAGCGCGAATTAATAATTAACAATTAAGAATGAATAATTCTCAGCATTGCGGCACAGCTCTACTATGAAGCACAATGTGATTCAGGATAAATCCTACGACTTTGCTCTGCGAATTGTGAAACTTAGTCGTTTCCTCAGTGAAGAAAAGAACGAGCATGTTCTATCCAAACAAGTCCTAAGATCTGGCACTTCAATCGGAGCTAACATTGAAGAGTCGATTGGAGGACAATCCCATAGAGACTTCATCTCCAAAATGAGCATTGCTTATAAGGAGGCTCGAGAAACACTCTATTGGCTAAGACTTCTCACAGACTCAGACTACCTCAACCGTGATCAGTCAGAATCCATCCAAGGGGAATGTAGAGAGCTCATCAAAATACTCACATCCATTCTAAACACATCTAAACAAAACAAGACCACATAATGCATATTCACCACATCCTCCTACCTGGCTGCAAAGCGGCACTAGCATTGTTAATTATTAATTGTTAATTATTCATTCAAATGTTTCATTTGATAACAATCGGAGCTGGAGCGGCTGGTTTTTTTGGCTCTATTACGGCAGCTGAAAATGGCGCTAAAAGCGTCCTCATGTTAGAAAAGTCATCCAAAGTGCTAGGTAAGGTGAAAATCTCTGGTGGTGGACGCTGTAATGTCACCCACCATTGCTTTGACCCGAAGGCGCTGAGTAAATTTTACCCGCGTGGAGAAAAATCACTTATCGGACCACTGCATCGCTGGGGAGCTCAGGACACGGTCGATTGGTTCGAATCTCGTGGAGTTGCGCTTAAAGCTGAGGCCGACGGCCGAATGTTCCCAGTCACCAATGATTCGCAGACTATCATTGATTGCCTAACCAAGGCTGCCAGAGATGCTGGAGTTCAGATCGAGACCTCCAATGGCGTGGCATCGATTGAGCAACTTAAAGATGACGAGGCGGATGGAGCACGCTTCATCGTACATACTGACAAAGGCGCGAGCCATCGCACCCGCTCGATATTGCTCGCCACTGGCGGCACACGACTCGCTGCTGGCGCAAAGCTAGCCGAGCACCTAGGCCATCAGTTAGAACCGGCGATCCCTTCCCTCTTCACATTCAAGATCACTCACCCGCTGCTCACCGACCTCCCAGGAGTTGCCGTCACTGAGACAGATGTCTCGGTCGAAAATTCAAAACTCAAATCAAAGGGTCCGTTACTCATCACCCATTGGGGTGTCAGCGGCCCTGGAATTCTCAGACTCTCCGCATGGGGCGCTCGCAAGCTATCAAAACTCGATTATAAATTCACCCTAGCAGTCAACTGGCTCCCCTCCACAGACGCAGCAGCCACCATCACCAAGCTGAGATCTGATTGGGGTAAACGCCAGCTTTCTACCCGATGTCCATTTGAGCAAATCCCCAAAAGGCTGTGGGCTAGAATGCTAGAGGTCGCTAAAATTCCTGAAACTCAAATTTGGTCGCAACTTTCAAAAGCCCACACCAAGACACTGAGCGATTTACTCAACAACTGCCATTTACCCGTAGTCGGTAAGAGCATCAATAAAGATGAATTCGTTACCGCGGGTGGTGTAGAACTCAAAGAAATAAACCTCAAGACCATGCAAAGTAAACTCTGCTCAGGACTCTACTTTGCTGGCGAAGTGATGAATGTCGACGGTATCACTGGTGGCTTCAACTTTCAGAATGCTTGGATGAGCGGCCATCACGCTGGCTGTGCAATTGCTGAGGATTTCTAAACACCCTCCTCGCCTAGTATCTTTCCTACCACCCACATGGCATCCCTGCCATGTGGGTCTTTTTTTTGCCCAAATCAGACTTTATTAAAAAGTTTTATTATTTGCTATATATCTTTATCTGAATCTCATCCAAATATTCGATTTTGACGTGATTTCTTACTAAGTATTCCTTGTAGATAAAGCCACTAATAGGTAAGATTCTAAGACTTATTGAATTTCAATCTTTACAAAACATTTTTTTTAATAAAGAGTAAAAGCTGTATGAAACCTATTGCCCTCGTCACTGCCGCCATCGTTGGATCGCTGAGCCAAATTGCTCCAGCCGCCAGCGAATCCGATACCTTGCGCACTCGCTGCGCATCTCAAGAACGCCAGATCTCAGAACTTGAGAAAGAGATCGACTCATTGCATGCGCTCTTGAAAGAGAACAACGCATCTCCACAGCGTATAGCCGCAGCCCCTACAACCCCGACAGTTACAGCAAGCCATAAGGTCGCAAGTGGTGATAGCCTTAGTAAAATTGCCCGCAGCAACGGTGTGTCACTCAATGCCTTGATGGCCGTCAACAAGGGAATCAACCCTAACAAGCTACGCATTGGTCAAACCATTCAGCTTCCCAGTTCTGCTGCAATTAGCAAAAAGGCTACAGCACCAGCCAAAACTACTCCTATTGCTAAAGCTGAAATTCTCCCGGATCCAATTCCCGCAGCGACACATGCTGAGGTTCCAAAAGCAGTCGTAAACACAAAGGACTACGTCGTCAAAAAAGGTGACACGCTTTACGGAATCGCACGCGAAAACAACACAAGCGTCGCTAATATATTAGAGCAGAACCAAGGGCTCGACCCACGTAAACTTCGTCCAGGCCAAAGCATCGCGATTGCTACCACGCAGTCTAGCTCCGCAGTCACCAAAAAAGCACCTGTAGTAGCTAAGAAATCAACTCCCGCTTCTAAACCTGCTCCCGTGGTCAAAAAAGAAGCTCCTAAAAAAGAGGTGGCGAAGGCTACTCCACAGCAAACTCAGCAAGTACAGCACTCACCAAAACAAACGAAGGTTCGTACTGTTTCAGTGACACGCCAGATGACTTTTGGTGAATTTGCCTCTGCCTATGGAGCAACTGTTGAGCAGATCAACGTGATGAACGGCCTCAAGCTCACTAAGGGCACCGTCCTAGCACAAGGGTCTGAACTCTATATCCCAGGGAACCAGCACTAAACTTGTCCACATTTTAAACGAAGGCTGCGCTCAGAAGTTTCGACTTCTGGGCGCTCTTTATATAAAGGGTAGCTCCGGTAACTAGCGATGATGATGCAGAAAAGTAAAACAAGTAGAGCAAGGCGCATTTCACACAGAGATAAATATCTCTGTGTGAAATGAAACGAAGCTATACGCAGCATTACTCTTCTGCCCGTAGGGTTCTATTTTAATCATCTAATCTTCGCTTACAAATTTTCAACCTAAGCACACAAAACAGCATCGTCGGTAGTTGCCGGAGGTGCCCTAAAGTAATAACATGGAAAAATTCAAACTAAACGAGCGGTTAGAAAAAGGTTGCGTCGATTTTGGCAGCCACGGTATCTGCCGAGTGTTACTCAAAAATAATAGCCATTTCCTCTGGTTCATATTGGTGCCTGAGATCGCTCCTTCAATCACAGAGATCCATCAACTCAGTGAAGCTCAGTATAATTCGATCAATGCGAGCACACGCTTCATTGCAGGTTTCTTGTCCGACCACTTTAGCCCCGAAAAAATCAATATCGCCAATATTGGGAATGTTGTGAGACAAATGCATATCCATGTGGTTGGAAGAAACTCTAGCGACCCAGCATGGCCTGGTGTCGTTTGGGCTTGCTCAGAAAAGCAGCCTTACTCAGAGCCTCGTATTTCAGAGATTCTTTCTAGTTATAATGAATATTCTAGGTCAAATCACGCTACACGACAATAATCCCCCTGTGCTTAACTCTCGCCGTAGGAGCGTCCTTCCAGCCGCTTTCATACACACCGAGCCATACATCTCAAAAAAACTAAATACCCATTCGTGGTAAAAGTATTTCATCACACCTGAATAATCTGCGTAAATCAGCGTAATCTGTGGCAGGAACTCGTTTCGACGGGCTGGCTGGTTAGAACCTCAAAAATTATCGTATTGAGTGAATAAAAATACACGCACAAAGTATTCAATATTTTCTCACTAGGGCTCCTCCGGCAACTAGCGTTGGTGGTGCTGGAAAGAATTTCAAGCGAGGCTAGGCGTGATGAGTGAGCGGATTTTTATCCGTGAACGAAGAATAACGCAGCCTTACGCAGAAAGGCTTTCCAGCCCGAAGGGGGCTTATCTTCAAAAACGAGCTACGCTCGCAAATTTAAAGAATTAATAACTCACACACCGACAGCGGGAGTTGCCGGAGGTGCCCACTAGTTGACAATCCCTGATAAACCTCTAAACAGGACACATGACTTTTATTCAACCAACTCGTAAACGACGTAGCGAGCGTGCATCATGCGCGGTTGGGTAAGCTTGTATAGTTCTCTCACCCCGCCCTGCTGATGCACGCCGCACGCAGGGCTTTTTTGTGCCCTAATTTTTGGCTCCTGACTGGGTGCCATTGAGTAATCTCTTTGATTACTAATTATAAAAAATTATCTCAAATCATATTTTGAAACTACATAAACAACAACTCGTCGAGGCTGGGTGGCAAGAAACGCCATTGCTCGACACCATCTATCAGCACGCAATCCAGTTGATCGATCAAAAAAATATTACCGAATTCAACTACCTGAAAAAGCACCTCAAGCGTGATTTCCCAGGTAGCCATGGCTCGCTAAAAATGCTGCAGTCACCTGCCCCGCTGAGTCTTGCTATCCAAGCAAAATCAAAGGATGCAATCAAGAACCTCGCCAAGTCACAAAAGCAAATGGAACAACTCCTTTGCTGTCCAGTGATCGAGCGTGGCGTTCTGATGCCCGATGCATGTCCGGCGGGAAATGCTCCTGCCGTGATTCCTGTCGGCGGGGCCATCGCTGTGAAGAATGCCATCATTCCAGCAGCGCATAGTGCCGACATATGCTGTTCACTCCATGCCAGCTTCTTTGTAAGCGAGCTCGACACCTCGAGCATTATGGATGCTCTGCAGTTAGTGACGCGGTTTGGGCCAGGAGGCAGGCCCGAGGATGAGCAAGTCCACCATCCGGTGTTGGACGAGGCAGTTTGGAACAATCGCTTCCTTAGGAGACTAGAACAAAAAGCTAAATTGCACATGGCGGATCAAGGAGATGGTAACCACTTTGCCAACCTCGGCGAATTACAGGTCAGCGCTCTATTGCTAGTCGCACTGAGAGATAATGGTCAGATAGACCTAGCAAATGCTCTCGCACCCCACGCATCAGTGAAAGTGTTAGTCACCCACCACGGCTCACGCGGACTAGGAGCGGCGCTCTACAAGCGTGGGCTGGATGCGGCCATCAAACACACAAGAAAGCATGCTAAAGGTATTCCGGAACAAGCGGCTTGGCTCTCGATGTCGACAGCTGAAGGTCAGGCCTACTGGGATGCTTTGCAATATGTGTCGCGTTGGACCAAAGCTAACCATGAAAGTATCCACGCACGCTTTCATGCAGCACTGACCACGCAGTCAATTGCCTCTATTGGTAACGAGCATAACTTCATCTGGAAAAGAGACGATGTTTACCTGCACGGTAAAGGAGCCACTCCGGCATGGGCTTCCGCTGATGGGTATCCACTCCTAGGTTTGATCCCCCTCAATATGGCGGAGCCAATTCTGCTGACAGTTGGAAGTAATAACTCTGATTTCCTCAGCTTCTCCCCCCACGGAGCTGGACGAAACTTCGCTCGAAAGGCTCTACTCCGTCGCTATGAAAGAAAACGCCAAGGCATCGACACCGAGAGAATTAGCTCCGACATCCGCAGCGGCACCCATCATATCGATGCACGTTGGTATCTAGGAGAAGCCGATGTCACCGAATGCCCGATAGCCTACAAGCCAGCAGCGGAAGTTCGATCTCAGATACAACAATACAATCTCGCAGAGGTGATTGCGGAGATTCAACCACTCGGTTGTATCATGGCTGGCAGGTCACCAAGAAAAGAGAAACCACTTAGCCCAAAACAACTACGACAAATCCAACACAGAGCAGATCGCAGAAAAGTGCGCCAACACGACTGGCACGAATCATGTGAGTCAGATTGACCCGACATTATGTCAATCCAACTAAACACTGTGCCACTTTAGCACTATAAAACCAAACTAAAGAATCCAATAAAAACAACACAACCTAATAATTATAAACACTCAAAGAGGATACTCCTCAATCTGGCACACAAGATGCAACTATGATTTCATAACAAAAAACAACTATGAGAACATTATCACCATTCACAACACGCAGCATCTTCAACGAACTAAATAACTTGTTCGAAGATAGTGCCCCACCGCAAGAACACCAACTCTATACCACTGACAATGGATGGGTTTTACGAGTCGATCTACCGGGATTCGAAAAATCAGAGCTTGAGCTCCATTTCGAAGACCGAGCCCTAAATCTGATCGCAGAAAAGCCAGAAGGCTCGGAAAGCACACGCCCAGAAGCACACCATAAGTTTGCTTTAGGCGACGAAATCGACAGTCTCTCGATCACCGCAAAACTCGGAAATGGCGTCCTCGAGGTCCATCTACCACGGAAAGAAGTGGTCGTAACCAACAAGAACATCACTATCCAATAAAATTTAACTTAATCAATCCGATGACAGAACTCACAAACAGATCCAGCAAAGAAAGCACTCCATGCACAGCACGCCCTCAGTACAAATCCACGACTACCAAACTCGGTGTACTGGTCTCAGTCGACCTTCCAGGAGTGGCGAAGCAAGACATCACAATCACCAGCGAGAAACAGCAGCTAAAGATTCAGGCGCAACGTAGCGACTCTACTCCTGAGGAATGGAATCTCATCAACAACAGTGCTCGCCCGGCAAGCTACGAGCTTGTGCTTAACATTCACCCAGACCTCGACCTCGATAAAACCGCGGCTCAAGTCGAGAATGGAGTCCTTAGTATCCAGATCGACCGCCGAGACGAAAGCCTCCCACTGCAAATCAAGATCGACCAATAATCAACACGGCGGCAACAAGCGCATCCAAGCAATTTCATTGTGTAGGTAGAGTAAAGTCTCCCACACCCTCGAGTGAGGGTGTGGGAGCATCCGCTTTTACACTTCACAAATGAGACTCAAGGCCATACACCCGCCACAGATCCTTTTGATAAAACCGTAAACACCTCGATAAAAGGCTGTTTCCGCAGCATGTGCTTGGCACATTCAACTTCAACACTTTAAACTGCTCAGATCCTATGGAACCCGTAGAAGAATTCACTAAAATAGAATCCATTTTCGTCCGCAAGCGCAATGCCTTGATGGTGCGCGGCCAGTTCACGCCAATTTTCACCGACTACTACATCCACCTGATGGAGAATAAGCTACGCCATAAGGAACAGCTCGATACGATAATCAAAGACAAGCTCGCATTTTTTGCTCTCCATTTGGTAGCGCGACCATGGGCCGAAACTATAGCTTGGACAGTTAACTTGCGTGCGCCAAGGGTCAACTTTTTCGTCACTGGTAGCTCAGTGGATGAAAACATCACGGGCCACCTCTTTACTGAAAATGTCAAAGAGTCTGACCGAAATATACTCTACAGCCAGACACTGGTTAAAGGTGCCGAAGGCCGTAAGTCGACTGTTGAGCTTGAAAATAATGATCCCGCCAAATGGGTGGAAACCTATTATGTACAAAGTGAGCAACGTCCAGCACGCGCATTTCGTCTAGCAGATGAGAACTTCGTCTTGATCGCTGCCCAGCCGGATTGCGACCTCGAATGGCTCGAAGCTCTCACCACCGAAGATGTCGAAAAAATCATGGATGAGGAACAGACCAAAGTCCTCGAAACTCGCAAGTTCCGCTTCAACTGTGGTTGCGCGCCTGAGCGCTTCCTCCCATCACTGGCTCAATACAAAGACAATAAAGAAGAACTCTTCCAAGGCGATCCAGCAGTCGAAATCACCTGCCCACGCTGTGGCTCCAAGCACGTCATCACCCCAGACATGCTGTAGTTTCACAATTATCACTCCCCACTTATTACTTCATCATCATGTCCGTTCACGACACATTCACTCAATACGTAATGCCGACCTATGGCCGGTTCCCACTTGTACCTGAGAAGGCTGAGGGCTCATGGCTCTGGGACGACCAGGGTAAGAAGTACCTCGACTTCTGCACCGGCATCGCCGTGTGCTCCATCGGCCATTGTCATCCACGACTCGTAGCTGCGATCCAGGAGCAAGCTGGCAAGCTAATGCATTGCTCAAACCTCTACGAGATCCCTCAACAAGCAGAGTTGGCCAAAACTATCGTCGAGGACTTTGTCAAAATTCCTGGTAAAGTTTTCTTCTCTAACTCAGGCGCTGAGGCCAATGAAGGCCTAATCAAGCTCGCGCGTAAATTTGGCAATGCCAAGCCGAGCAATGACGGCAGTCCTAGACCAGAAGTCATCACCTTCAAAAATTCCTTTCACGGAAGAACTATGGCCACACTCACAGCCTCTGGCCAAGATGCTATTCAAGACGGTTTTGCCCCGATCCTACCCGGTATCAACTACGCTATTTACAATGACCTCGACTCCGTCAAAGAACAGATCACTGACAAGACTGTGGCAATCTTGCTAGAGCCGATCCAAGGTGAAGGTGGAATCTACTCAGCCACGCCAGAGTTCCTCAATGGACTCGCTGCGCTTTGCAAAGAACACGACCTTTTACTGATGCTCGATGAAGTCCAAGCTGGCTTCGGAAGACTCGGCCATGACATGGCTTGGAGAGCCATAGCACCTGACGTGCAGCCCGATGCTATTTCCTGGGCCAAAGGTATGGGCGGCGGCTTCCCTGTTGGTGCCTTCTGGGTCAGTGATAGATCAATCTCTAACGGTGTCACACTATGCAGTCAACTAGGACCTAGAACCCATGGATCCACCTACGGCGGAAACCCGCTAGCATGTGCGGCATCCCTTGCTGTACTGGCAGAAATCAAAGGGGCTAAGCTCAACGACAACGCCATTACCAGAGAGCTACAAATCAGAGCCACACTTGCCGAGTGGAATCACCCAGCAATCAAAGAACTCAGAGGTAAAGGCCTAATGTTAGGCTTTGCGCTCGATCCCTCTACGATCAAAACTGCTGAGGGTGTGACCCCAGCTCTCGCGCTAGTACTCAAGCTCACTGAAAAAGGTATGCTCACAGTACCGGCCGGCCCGGAGACTCTCAGGTGGCTGCCAGCGCTCAATGTGAGCCAGCAAGAAGTCGACCATGGCTTGAACCTCCTCAAAGAAGCTCTCGACGAGTTGATTGCGTAACTGCACTCAATAATCAACCCAAAGGCCCAGCGTGATCCAAATCACACTGGGCCTTTTCTTTTGCAATTTTAAGAGAGTGAAATACTACTTCTGGAACTCTTCACCTTTCTTCGGTGCATATTCCTCGTAGCTCGGGGCGTCGTAGTGCTCCCGTAACCTGTGGTATTGCTTAGTAAGCGACTCTCTAACTTTAGAATACTCGGGATTATCGTAAACGTTCACCATTTCCTCAGGGTCCTTGACTAGGTCAAACATCTGCCACTCCTTGGTAGCAGGAAGGTAGAACAACTTGTGCATTTCCGTGCGCACTCCGTAGTGCTGAGGCACAGCGTGCTCACCCACCTCGTAGTATGCGTAGTATACAGCCTCTCTCCAACCCTCGGCTCCGGCACCTTTCAGCAACGGAACGATAGAGCGCCCTTGCACTTCTTCTGGCACCTTCACACCGGCCATCTCTAACCAAGTAGGAGCATAGTCGATGTTCTGTATGAGTTGCTTTGGCCGAGACCCAGGTTTGATGACTCCTGGCCACTTGATCAAGAATGGCATTTTAAAGGACTCCTCAAACATCCAGCGCTTATCAAACCAGCCATGCTCGCCAAGAAAGAACCCTTGGTCGGAAGAATAGATAACGATGGTATTCTCATCGAGTCCATTTTCCTTAAGATAATGCAACATCCTACCAACGTTTTCATCGACAGCTTTGACTGTTGATAAATAGTTGCTAATGTAGCGCTGATATCTCCACTTCACCACATCTTCAGGCTTCAACTTACCAGCCTTGTAGTCTTCTAAGAATTTTTTATTCCTTGGTCCGAAGTAGGCATCCCAGGTCTTCTTCTGTGACAGGTTCATTCGGTTGTAGACTTTAGAACCATATCTATTTGGCCCAGAGAGTTTCACTCCTACTGCTTCGGCCTCATCTGCACGTAGCTTGAGGTCGTATGACCAGTGCATATGGCGATCTATCTCCATCTCATTGAGAGGTAGTGTCACACTGCGGGATTTATAGTCATCAAATAAACTAGATGGCTCAGGAATATCCACTCCTTCAAATGCATTGAGGTGACGCAGAGCCGGTGAAAATGTGCGATGTGGTGCCTTGTGCTGGCACATCAAAAAGAATGGTTTATCTTTATCTCGACCGTCGAGCCATTTGATTGCCTTGTCAGTCGTTATGTCAGTCACATAGCCATCAAACTTCTTCTTGGAGCCATCCATTTGAATGAAATCAGGGTTATAGTAGCTCCCTTGGCCAGGCAACACTTCCCAATAGTCGAAAGCAACTGGCTTGGTGTGGAGATGCCACTTCCCTATCACAGCTGTCGTGTAACCTGCACCTTTCAGAGCCTTCGCTACTGTCCATTGACTTTGATCAAATCCCTTGCCTGTATTACGCATGAAGCCATTTTTATGGCTGTGCTTTCCTGTCAGTATACTGGCACGTGATGGTCCACAAATCGAGTTACCACAAAACGAATTCTCAAAGATCGCCCCCTCTTCAGCGATACTATCGATGTGAGGAGTCGCCGCTATATCTTTCAATGGCCCACCATAGGCTGAAATAGACTTTAGAGCGTGATCATCAGAAAAGAGAAATAGGATATTAGGCCGCTTTTTCTCAGCCGAGGCCATCAGGGCAATGCCCGCGCTGGCTAAAATTGTTAGTAGGTGTGCTTTCATAGGTGTATTTAACTGCATCAACAGTAGATCTAGAACTCTTGGTAAGTCCACTATCTTTCACCAAATAGAGAGCTCACACCTCATAAATAATCGGAAATGATCAAGAGTAATCCAGAATTGTCCCTGCATGATGAAGCTTTCTACCACCATTCGCAGGTATGATAGCTCGGAGCGCTGAGCCCCAGGTCGGCAGCAATAGTAAGGGAATTTTGAGGTTCTAACCAGCCAGCTAACGGCTACAATTCCAAAAGTCTCTTGTAATTGCTTACCTGAGCTCAGTAATGGCAGCTTCAAGCGAGGTCACGTCATCGATCGAATAGACTTTCACCGTCTTATCTATACGTCCCATAAGACCAGCGAGCACCTTGCCGGGCCCTAGCTCGATGAAAGTAGTGTTCCCCTCGGCTATCACGGCCTGCATGCTCTCAGTCCAGCGGACCGAGCCAGTCACCTGCTTCTCGAGAGTCTCCCGAATCTCTGCAGCGTCAGCAACTGCTGTTGCATTATAGTTAGAATACACAGGAATTAGTGGCATTGAGATGTCTGCAGCCGCAAGAACTGGCGCAAGCTTGTCCTGCGCACTTTGCATGAGACGAGAATGGTATGCTCCAGCAACTTTTAGCTTCTTAGCCATACGAATACCGCGCTCTTTAGCTCCAGCCACAGCCTTATCGACTCCCTCGACTGAACCAGAAACGACGATCTGTCCGATCGCATTGTAGTTAGCCACATCCACGTCGTTATCTACAGCCAGAGTCTTTACAGCCTCGGCGTCACCACCGATCATCGCAGCCATTGCACCTTGAGTATTATTACAGGCTTCTTCCATGAAGGCTCCACGTTGCTCCACAATCTTAAGACCGTCTTCAAACGAAAATGTCCCGGCAGCAGAATGCGCAGTGAATTCACCAAGTGAAAGTCCTGCAGCAGTCACGATCTCTAGATCAGGAAGCTTCTCTTTGAGCACTTCGAGACAAGCCAATCCGTGAAGGTAAAGCGCAGGTTGGCAATTGCCTGTGCGTGTGAGTTCCTCATCAGGCCCCTCAAACATAACAGAGCTCAATGAGCGACCGAGTGCCGCGTCAGCCTTGTCGAAAAGTGCTTTTGCACTATGAAATGTCTCAACTAGATCTTTACCCATGCCCACTTTCTGAGCTCCTTGTCCGGAAAATAGTACTACTACCTTGTTAGCCATGACCAGTCTCTAACCTCCGACTATCGACTAAGCAACCCTCAATATGAAGAGCTAAACGATTCTCCCCAAGGCTACCTCTGGCTGCTCAATTAGTGACTTTTTGATTTCAGATAGCCCAAAAGCCAATGAAAGAACTAAAAACAATGCGACTATTGTTCTCCCGAACCCTGAGCGCATATTTCACAAGCTTACTAGCCCTCTAGCCCAATGGCACTTAGTTAAGCCTATTTTGGTGAGCATTGAGACGTATTATTTTACTTCATCGTGCTAGCTATCCGTTCTATCTATCAAGATGCTAGCTACTGAATACTTGCTACTCGATAAATCACACCTCAAGAAGTCTAGATCTTCCATTGCCTCGATTGACGACCAATCCCCTTTTTTAAAAGGCATTAACCTCTGTCATCTTACGTATTTTTCGGGGTAGCAAATTTAATCACGCTGGCCAGTAAAAAAGGAAAGCCTCAGATCATTTTAAGATCTGAGGCTTATTAAATGGCTCCGGCACTTGGGATCGAACCAAGGACCTAGTGATTAACAGTCACCCGCTCTACCGCTGAGCTATGCCGGAGTTGTTGTCAGCGAGTGTTGCTACTCTCTGACGGCGGGAAACTGCACTATTCACAGCTTCCGTGCAAGGAAAAACTGGATGCTTATTTGACTTTTTTTATTGCGGACCCAGAGCTAGAGCATTAGCCGCAGCATAGAGCTTTGCATGCGTGAGACTTATCTTCACTTGGACAATATTATTCTTCTTCATGAAAAGTTTACCAGCCCCGCAGAAGACCACACTCGGCTCACCACTTGGTGCTCGAATAATCGTCATATCGAGCCAAGAAAGCTCTTTTCCGATACCCGTCCCAAAGGATTTCGCGATGGCTTCCTTCACTGCAAAGCGCGCAGCATAGTTGACGTGAGGGCGCTTTTGCGAATCGCAATACGCGCGCTCTTCAGGGGTAAAGAGTCGGTCGAGGAATTTATCTCCAAATTTCTCTATAGATTCCTCAATGCGCTCAATCTCAACAACGTCGATTCCTATACCAAAAATTTGCATATCAATACCTTTAGATAAAGTTAAAGACGGCCAAGCTAGTGAATGGCGTTGCCTCGATAGCCTTTCATGAGTTCTGCCATTTCAGCGACAGCCTGCTGGAAGCCGACTCGGACAGAACGGGCGACGATAGAGTGACCAATATTAAATTCAGCCAAGTATGGCACATCGTAAAGATCGACAATGTTAGTGTAATTGATGCCGTGGCCAGCATTGACCTGAAGACCTAGCGCATGGCCTTTAGTAGAGGCGGCGGTGAGTCGGGTGATTTCTACCTTACGTTGCTCGCCGAAGGCATTAGCAAAGCAACCAGTGTGCAGCTCCACCATCTCCGCACCAATCCGGGCTGAGGCCTCGATTTGCTCAATATCTGGATCAATGAACATGCTGATCTTAATTCCTGCAGCTTGGAGTTTTTTAATGGTCGGCTTGAGACTCTCGAAAAGCCCCGCCACATCGAGCCCCCCTTCTGTCGTCACTTCTTCACGGGTTTCTGGCACTAGGCAGACAAACTCGGGTTGCACCTTGAGGGCTAACCTTAGCATCTCTTCGGTGTTTCCCATCTCAAGGTTGATCGGCAGGTCACACTGTTGCTTCACGGCAAAGGCATCTGCATCCTGCATATGCCGTCTGTCGACTCGGACGTGGATGGTGATGGAGTCGGCTCCACCAGCTTTGGCATCTTCCACCACACTCACTGGCGATGGTTCAGCATTCGGAGAGTCAGGCAAAAGCGCATAGCGCGCCTGACGAAGAGTAGCAACATGGTCAATATTGACGCCCAAAAGTAAGCTCATGTAATGGATATGCCTCAGCCACTCCCATCTGTCAAAACCCCTTTATTACGCGTCAAATTCGCGGCGACTCACCCGACCAACTATCAGCCAGACAATAGAGGCAATGAATGCCCCTGCAATACCATCGATGATGACGTGCTGACGCAGTGCTATGGTCGACCAAATGATACCGAGTATCCACAGAATCACTCCCGTTCTAGCAGCAAGATTGAAGCGCGCCGATGAACAGGCCGCTATGCCAGCTACCACTGAGAGCGCTACATGCAGCGATGGAAAAGCATTACGTGGTGCATCACAGTTGGCCAACCAATGGTAATAGACTGGCGCATCGGGAAGGTGAATTTCTATCCGAGTTAAGCCATTCGGTATCAGTAAAAATATCATATGTGCCACCATCGTCGTCCAACCAATCACATAAAGATAACGAAGGTAGACTGGGCGCTCGATAGAAAGTCCCACCACTCCTAACAAAAGGTAAAATGTGTAATAAAACCAAAGGCTGTGGAAGTTGATAGGAATCGCATCATCAAACGCAGTAGGCTGGAGCCACCAGATATCGCGGATAGCAAATTGCTGCAACAACACGTAAGGAGCTAAAATCCAGATCACTAAGATAATCCCAGAGAACGCTCGGCGCAGAAAATTTTCAGTGAGAGTATTCATTCTCATTTAGCCTTCAACGAGTAATGAACGAAGCTGAATTGTCGTACTACTTCTATCCAAACCTGACGAAGCCACATTCAGTACAAAATTCTCCCAAGTGTCCAGATCGAGCCTGCTATTTTCTAAACGCTCATTTTCACTCAAAAACACCAAACAACTCGCTAGAGCCGTCCGTTTATTACCATCTACAAAAGGATGGTTCTTACATAAGTAGAACAAGTAAGCTGCAGCGATTTCTATGATATCAGAAATAATAGGTTTACCGCCAAAGGTGGCCTTCGGTGCGGCTACGGCGCTTTCTAATAACGCCCGGTCCCTTAGACCCGATCCTCCACCATGTGCAGCTAGGACTTGCTCATGGATTGCAAGGACAGCTTCAGTTGATAAATGCTTTATCATCTACTGAGAAAGCTTCTTGAAAAGCTCCGAGTTCGAAGAGATCAAATCTGCTGCTGTACTAGCAGCGACCTCTGAATCTATAGGCTCCATATCTGGAACCAGTGTGATAGTCCCTCCTTCATGGACTGTGACATTGAGCTTATCCCCCTCTTTAAGGCCGGCCAACTCGAGCAGGGCTGAATCAAAGATAATTCCGCGAGAGTTACCAATTTTTGTAATAGTTTTGACCATATGTAAAACAATGTATTACACCAATTCCACAAGTCAAGTAAGCCATTATAGCTCACTCACTTAAACAACCCGCGCACAGCACCGATCATGATGCCAACACCACCAATAGAAAACACGGCTGGGAACCAAATAGAATAGCCGGCGGCCTTGGTGTCATGGGCTAGAATCGCTTGGCGTGGCTCGCTAGGATCTTCTGGCCGTTGTGGATTCACGAAGCATACTGTCTGCATATCTACGGGATACTCTGACAGCATAGGCTCTACTTTATCGATAGATCTACGCCAGCGCTGGCCACGGGGTTTATAGGTTTCACCAATATTATCTTCGCCTTTGAACTGGTATTTGAAGGCGACTTCCCAGCGGTACTCAGGTGAAATATTGACAGCTGAACGCTTACCAACCTCGGAACGAATAATCAGACAGGGCGTTTCAACCCACTTGCGAGTGTCGCTGGCATTACCGAAGCTGTTGGCTAGCAGCCAGCAAAACCCAGCCCCTAGAAAAAAGAGAAACAGACCAATTCCGAAGAGATAAATCGCGCCTGCTTTACTTTTCTTTTCCATCGATCTGGCGAGTGAAATTTAGCTTTCCTCTTCTTCCTCAGGGGCAGTAGGCAATTTAGCAACTTCATCGAGTAAGTTGACAATACCCACACCACGCTCAGCGGATGTGTCAGGGCGGAAAATGAGCACTGGCGTGCAGCGTAAGTTGGTACGCTTGTTGATGAATCTCTGAATTGTCCCTTTATTCTTGCTCAGCTTCTCAAGCACCGCCGACATATTGCCGCCGAGCACACTGACGAAGACTTTCCCTTCGCGTAGATCATCGGTGATTTCCACATCACTCACAGTGATGAGGGCATTTTTAAATTCGAACTCCTTTTGAATGAAGCTGCTGATTTCGCGCTTCATAAGCGCGTTGATTTTATCGAGTCGTTGGGACATATAAAATTTTAGTTGGTTATCTATGATGGTTCTACAGGACAATAAATCCAGTGTGATTACTTGTCGTCGATTATGTAGGCGCTTGCCTCTCCGTTTATA
>JBLHPP010000012.1:0-19125 GCA_047624385.1 Crocinitomicaceae bacterium | reverse complement strand
CACTCTGATCGTGCCCAGTGCTTCGCGGGTTACAGAGATATTTCTGCCTGCCATGAAGAGGTTGGGAATATTTTTCGAGTAAAAACAACGGTAAGGAATCGGGTAACCAATCTTACGATCTATGGAACGCTTATGAATAGCTTTTGAGATGAAGGGATTGTCGGGGTTGAATTCGGTATAGACTGGATGTGGGATATGTAGATCAATAGACCATGTGGTGAGCACACTGCCATCTGCGAAGGCTTTTTTCGAGTCGATATCTTGCTCGTTGAGAACGACATCACCAATAAGCTGCAGTGTCTCACGGGTGCCACCGATACAGGCAAGCCAAGTCATTTCAGCATGTGAGTGTAGATTGAGATTATCTTTGGTGCGATTTTTGTAGGCACCATGGTTTTTGATGGCGTTCCATGCCGAGTAGGAGGCTAGCAAATTGCTGTCTCTCGTTTTTTCCAGCTCATTGATCGGGTGGTTGTCATATCCACCTTCCCAGAACCACTCCGCGTGATTTTTTCGTGGGTAGGGGAAGTGGGCTTCTTTGAGTGGCCGCATCCATTTTTCATCTGGGAAGCTGACTGGTTTGTCAGTGGTTTTCCAAGTCCACATATTAGACATGCCCATCCGTCCTTTTGCTGTTTCCTGGAATTCGGCATTGGCCCAGATTCCAATAAAGCCATGACCGGTGCAGTCGGCGTAGTATTTCCCTTTGAATCGTTTCGGCTCTGCTGAGTTGACATCGAAGACCATAATTTCGTCAATCTTTCCGTCTTTCATCTTCACGTCATAGGCGTGGTGAGAGAGGAACAGGTCGATGTTGGTTTCAGCTTTGACGACGGCGAGTTTCTTGTCATCGACGAATTGCTCCTTGGTGGCTGGCGAGGATTTTGCTTTGTCTTGTATTTCAACAATAATGTCTGCGAACTTGTATTCTGATGGTGGCAGGCTGCCTTTTGCCCAGACTTGAATTTCCGATGATCCATTGCCTCCCAGAACTGGGCGGTTCTGGATCAATGCGACTTTGGCACCCATGCGTGCTGCTGCAATGGCTGTGCCTAAGCCTCCGTAACCACCGCCCACGACTACGATGTCGTAGCCATCTTTCAGGACCGGCGTCTCTGGATGATTGAGTAACTTCGCTCGCCAACTAGCCATTGGCTTGGAGTCATTTGGGGGGGTGTATCCGGCGGAGCTTGAGAGGAGGATGGCATCGACTCGGGCGTTGAACCCTGTGAGATCCTTGAGGGTGATTGCGTTAGAGCCTTTCTTGATCGTCGCCTCACCAGCGGCTTGCCATGTCCAAGTGGGTTCGTCATTTCCCAAAGTGGTCTCAAGTGGTGTGCCGTTGATTGAGAGTTTGAACTGTCCGGCAGCACCTTCGCGGTTGAGCGCCTTTGTCCAGTTTTTAGTGCGTGCCCAGACTTTGTAAGTACCTGGCTCAGTGGCGTCAAATTGAGTCGTGGCATCAGCCACTGGCTTACCTAATCCGTGAGCATTGAGATAGGGCGACCCCATGGATTCAATGAACTGAGTATCGGTTTTCCAACCACCTTTGGTTCCGAAGGTTTCAGCTTCGAGGAGGATTTCGTTGCCATGGATTGATGCTGTGAGCCCAAAAAGGATAGATAAAAGAGGAAGTTTCATAGGTAATCTTAGTAAGTTAGAGTTTACGGCTTTATCGCTTGCTTTATTTCAGTTTTTTAGAAGAAATCACTCTTTCTCCTCATAGGCAACTCTCTAAAATCCTGTGACTCTTGGTTTCTTACGCGTTGCTCGAAGCTTCCAATTTTAGCCGGTGATGAAATTTCCGTGGAAATCGGCCGAATATGGTCTAAGCATGTCGAAGTTAAGCTGGCGCAAGTTCCACAGCAATCGCCGCCAACCAGACTCAGATCAAATGCCCTCCTCCATCTCAGCCCCACCGGTCATCATCCTCGTCGAAACCCAACTCGGCGAAAACATCGGCATGTGCGCCCGCGCCATGCTCAATTGCGGTCTCGATCAGCTGCGCCTAGTCCGACCGCGCGACGGCTGGCCAAATGAACGCGCCCGTGCCACGGCCGCCGATGCGGACATCGTCCTCGAAAATGCTAAACTCTACGACAATATCGACGACGCGATTGGCGATTGCCAGCGCGTGTTCGCCGCTACTGCCCGCCAGCGCACCCTGAAAATACCCGGTCTCGACCTTCGCGAGGCGGTCGGTGAAATCGTCGATGCCACACCACCGCCTAAAACTGCCATCCTGTTTGGTCCCGAAGCCTCAGGTCTCGACAATGAAACGCTGTCACGCGCTGACCGCCTCATCCATTTCCCGACCAATCCTGACTTCCCTTCTCTGAACCTCGCCCAGGCGGTGCTGCTCTTCGGCTGGGAATGGCGTCAAAGCCGCTCTGTTCCATCCGCTCCCATCACCGACTCGAATCTCCTCGCCACGCGCGAAGAAACCAAGGGCTTCCTCAGCCGGCTTGAGCAAGCCCTCGACGAATCAAAATTTTTTCTAACCCCAGACCAACGGCCCAGCACCCTACGAAACCTCCGTGCATTCTTTACCCGCAGTAGGGTCAGCGACGAAGAACTCCGCATGCTCCACGGCGTGCTGACAGCTCTGAAAAAAAACTGATTCAATCCCCCATCCTGGCAGTCAGCAAAACCGCTAACCGATCACTTTAGCTCCTTGAGCTTGATATTTTTCCAGGCCACGCTGAAAGGTCCGCCGTTGCCGACACTATGGACTTGCAGGCCGAAGAAGCCTTTGGGGTGAGTTTTATAAATGGCCTCGTCGGTCAGATCGCAGACGAGCTTGCCGTTGATCCAAGTCTGGAAGTGGGCGCCTTTGGCAACGATCCGGTAGTGGTTCCACTCGCCGTCCTTGAAATGCTTGTGCGGCGTGCGTTTGCCCCTAGGAACGAGCCAGCCGCGGCCGGTGGCTTCACCATAAATGTATCCGGATTCGGCACCCTTGCCGCCTGACGCTTCGATTTCAACCTGAGGGCCGTTGACTCGTTTTTTGCCGTCCGCCTTTTTCTCCGAAGAACGGATCTGGATACCTGAGTTTAGCGCGTTATCGACTTTGACATCAAACTGAATCTCAAAATTTGCATATTCCTTATTGGAGCAGAGAAAGGAGTTTGGGCTACCTTTGGCGGTGGTGCCTATGATGGTACCGTCTTTAACGACGTAGGTCGCGGTACCGTCTTTCTGATTCCAACCATTGAGAGTTTTCCCATCAAAGAGGTTGGTCCAGCCTTCAGACTGAACCGACTTTTCACCATGGTGATCGGCTTGGACCAGCGAAGTAAGAGCGACAACAGAGAGTAGAGAGAGAATCTTTTTCATACGAGTAAGAATACCTTCCCGTTTGGAGAATTCTTTCACGACTCAATGCTATTCCTATTCGCTCGTTGGGTGATGCGCGCCGATTCCCATTGACAGATCGATCGCCATACCGCGGAATTGTTTAAATACTTATGACGACTAAATTAAAGAAAATCGGACAGATGGGCAGCTTGTTAACTTTTGCAATGCTTGCTGGCGCTTCCTCCCTGGTGCAGGGAGCTGAGATCGCTGTGAAGAGTGGTGAGAAAATTGCCTTCATGGGTGATTCGATCACAGCGGCAGGAGCCAAGCCTAATGGCTATGTGCGACTCACTATTAGCGGGCTAGAGTCTGCGGGAGTGAAAACGACTGCCATTCCGGCAGGAATCAGCGGGCATAAATCAAACCAGATGCTAGGCCGCTTGGAAAAACATGTGCTCAGCAAGAAGCCGGACTGGATGACCCTGAGCTGCGGCGTGAATGACGTGTGGCACGGTAAACGCGGTGTACTTCTCGACCAGTACAAGGTGAATATCACCAAGATCGTCGATCAGTGCCAGGCTGCGGATATCAAAGTAATGCTTCTCACATCCACCATGATCAAAGAGGACCAGACGAATGAGAAAAATCAAACCTTGAAAGGTTACAACGACTTTCTAATAGAGTTGGCCAAAGAGAAGAAATGCCTCATCGCCGACCTTAATGCCGACATGCAGGCTATTATTGCTGCAAGTGAGGATAAAAAAGGTGGCAAATTACTCACTAGAGACGGTGTCCACATGAATGCAATGGGTAACAAGATGATGGCCACTGGCTTGCTCAAGGCTTTCGGACTAAGTGCCGACCAGATCAAGAAAGCTCAGGCGAGTTGGGAATCTAAGTAGCTAGAATATCTGGGGCTAACCACTGAACTCATTTCCACGACGATGACTATTCCCAGCAATCCCACGCGCATTTCGGCAGCCATCCTTCATCTGCTCATTGGAGTGTCGGTCACCTTAGGCTCCTTTCCTGCGTTGGCCGATGAATCCCGGGCGACGCAGATCATTGATTGCCATGTCCACCTATTTGATCTCGCCCGGCCCAAGGGCATTGGGTGGATCAAGAAGGATGATACCATCCTATACCGTTCATTCCTTCCGGAACATCACGAACCGATCGCCAAAGCCAACGGTGTGACTGGCGTGGTTCTTGTTCAGGCGGGCCAGAGCATCCCCGATAACCAGTGGAACCTCGACATCACCGCCCACAACAAGAAGCTCTACCGTGGGATAGTCGGCAACCTCTCGAAGGTGATTGGCACCGATGCGTTCAAACCGCTCTTCAATAAGCTCTGCAAGGATAAACGCTACGTTGGCTACCGGTTATCCGGTCGACCGACGGGGGAACTGAGCGAGGCCTTCTTCCGAGACCTAAAGCTGACTGCGACTGAGGGGAAGACAGTCGATATTCTAGTGGGTGGCTACAGCCTTGCCGATGCTTCGGAAATCGCCCAGCGGGTTCCCGAGTTGAAGATCATCGTCGACCACTTCGGTGGTGTCGCGCTGAATGGAAAACCACTCGATCCCGAGTGGGTGAAGAGTTTTCGTGCCGTGGCAAAACACAACAACTTCTACTGTAAGGTCTCAGCACTTTATGGACGGGTCAAGAAGCAGCCCGCCCCGCGGGACATCAAATTCTATAAGGAGGTATTAGATCTGGCCTGGGAGTGCTATGGTGAGGACAGATTGGTGTATGGCAGTGATTGGCCGGTGACGCGGACTTCCGGCGATTACGCTTCGGTGCTCACCCTCACCCGTGCCTATTTCGATGGCAAAGGACAGGTCGCTTCCGCGAAGCTGTTTTACCAGAACGCGACCCGCTTCTATGGCCTTAAGTAGGCACCTTCATTGGTGCCCGAGTCCCGGTCGGGGAACCTCAACACCCGATGGCACTTAGTTAAGTCTATTTTGGTGAGCTTTGAGATGAATTATTTTACTTCATCGAGCTAGCTGTTCGTTCCATCTATCAAGATACTTGCTACTCGATAAACTCACCTCAAGAAGTCTAAACCTTTAAGTACGTCGATTGACGACCAAGACCCCTATTTAGCCTGCTTCAGCACATACCAACCTGGATGCCAGTCTTTGGCTTTCCCTGTGGTGAAGCCACCGGCTTCAATAAACAGGTAGATATCACCGCTGAGACTTGCTCCTTCCATTAGCAGCATTTGGTTTCGGTTGAGGTCGATCAGGTTCTGGCCGGTCCATATGAGAGACGGGTTGGTGGTCTTGCCACCGGCTTGAAGCACGACCTCTTTGAAAGGAGGTTTGCCGGGATTCATTTTCTTATCGATTTTAAACTCCTTGGTGGTTTGCACGTAGTCAATGACGGTCCATTTGCCATGCCGCTTTTTGTTATCTTTGACCTTACCGTCGTAGCTGTAGAGGTCGGCATCTTTTCTACTTTTCTGCCAAGCTGATGTCCGTTTCGGGATAGTCTTAAGAACATCAAGCCCACCTGGTGCATCAGTCAATGTGCTATTTAATGCGCGTTGGAAATAATCAGCGCCACCATGCATATTGATTCCACCTGGCCCTTCATAACCGGTGGGGAAATTAGCGTATGCCTTGCCAAGTACTTCTGCTCCAAATTTCTGCACCTCTGGTTTAGCATTCTTAAACTGTGCGGTGAGCCCACGGAGAGGGCCCAACGGCCCGGTACGGCGGTTATTCAAAATATTCTCACCGTAGATAGGTAATAGCCTCTTATAATATTTGGTGTCAGTAGCCACTTTGTTCAGTAGATTCATCGCTGCCATGTTCATCCACCATTCCTCATGTTCGAGCCAGTAAACGAGACGATCGACGTGAGGTTCGATCGTTTTTGCATCAGACACATTCAAGCTCATCATCGCGTTATAAACACCCCAATAGGACTCCTTAGGGTCATTGATCATATCTGTTAAAATCTTGACCATTTCACTGTTCAAACGGTCTTTTTTCATAGGGCTCCGTTTGAATGTTCCATAAATAGCCATCGTGCCGGCCTGCCTGGCTCGTGGGTCTTCAGACTTGAGTAAGGTAAGGATAAGCTTGTCGCGCTTGTGTTTGTATATCGCATCGACAGTATAGCGGCGTATTCCGTGGTCGGGATGATGCGCGTATTCCAGCAGTACTTTATCGCTCACTTTAGGATCCATCAGCATGCGGTAAACAGGCCAAGACCCATGGGTCGCCAGCTTTTCTGCGTCAACGTCCTTACTGGTGAGTGCAGAACCACTGATCGGATCGAGATTGTAAAATTCTTCATCTGCTGCGGTGCCCCATGGTCGTTTAGGTAGCTGGTAATGTTTAGAATATTTGGTCTTCGGCGCGCCAGTCATCCGCAGTGTTTTACGCGGCACTGTATAGGATAAGACCATTCCCGTCCCCCAGAGTTCCTTATCATAGCGACTACCTCCACCTACGATACCAAATGATCCGTCAAAGCGACGTGATATGTCATAAAACCACTTGCGGTTATCCATGAATTCACGGTGCTTGATGGGTTTCTTATCCATCATCAATCCCATTGAAGCACCACGCCAGATTTCCCCGATGCCGCCGCCAGTATGGCCATGGTTTAGCCATGAGGTGGAATAAAAGCTTTTCACTGCCGAAATGTCACGAGCCTTAGCGTAGATGCTCTTCTCTCCCTCGGGAGTCAAGGAAGCGGCTGCTGCCATCGTGAAAGCCAGAGCGCCGGTCTTGCCATTATCGACGAAACTCTTTTCAGGGAGCTGGTCACCGTAGGCCACGTTACCACGGCCAGCAAAGCGGTAAAATTGTTTCAAGGATGACTGCAAGGTAAACTCATCCACCTTAGCGCCACACTCCCTAGCTAGTAGTAAGAAAGTGACAGCATGCACGCCACACGCATTGATGTGAGCACCACCCATGTAAGGGAAGGTTATTCTAAGACCGCGTTGACTCCAGCCTCCGTTATACATCGTCCGCTTTGAGTAGTCAGTCATTAGTTCTATCAGATGCATCACTGACTTATCACCAGTTCGTAAATAGTATTCGCACACAGCGGGGCCAGTGTATCCGATCATCCATGTCCAATAAGAATCACTGGTCATCTCCTTTACATCCTTATGCTTTTCAACCGCGTTTTTTATCCAACCACGGGCAACCTCTAAGTCTTTCTCTTCACCCGTTGAAAGCATGAAAAGCAGCTCCATCCCGTTGAGGCCCGGTCCGTTGAACTTTCCATTTTTTGCCAAATAATCGGCAAGGTCGCGCACGATTTTATCGGACTTCTTGCAGTCCATCGGCCAGGTTTTACTATACGCTCCGAGCGCAGGGATTTGAACCAAGATCGTTTTCGGTGTATCCTTCACCTTGAATTTCATCTGGCCATCGGCTGCTTCAGCCATAGCGATCATATTCCCCAGCCACATGCGCGGGTCGATATCCTTCAAAACATGTCCGTTAATAGATTCAATGATCTGCCCCTTCATTAACTTACCTTCAGCAGGAGAACCCTTCTCGACATTACGGATCTTCATCGTAAACGCAGGTGCAATCAAATCGATACCAATACCCACTGGTCCAAAACGCGAAACTGTGTAATTGCGCTTTTCAGTGGGATGAGGGTTAAAAAGTGGATATACCTTATAATAGGACGAACCCTTCACCGTGCCAGTTAGCCCGTCAGCCGACCGTGCCGGTGTTGCGCCCACCACAGTCATTAAAAATACCGCTAAAACTACCAAGATGTTCTGTTTTTTCATGTTCATTAAGATAAATGTTTGTTTCCAATCACAACAAACCTTCAATGCATTATTCTTGCTAAGAAAGAAAGGCCTAATGTAGGATAGGAGGCCTCCGACAGTTGATGGTAAGCTAGACCAGGGTAGATGACGGTCACCATCCTCACCAATTAAAGGTGAGGTATAAGCGAAATTAAATATTGAATCCTGTAACCGGCTGCACAATTTATTTTACAATTAAGGGCAGCTCCGGCAACTCCCGCTGTCGGTGTGTGAGTTATTAATTCTTTAAATTTGCGAGCGTAGCTCGTTTTTGAAGATAGCCTCCCTTCGGGCTGATGGCTTCTGAGACAACCGGTATCGTTACTGATAATGTAGCCGCAAACGATTACGTTACTTTTACATTCACCTCACCGGTTGCTTTGGTCGCCAATACGATTTACGCATTCGATTTGGGTCGTCCTGCCAGTGGATATGCGACATTTCGTAATTCGGATGATAACTCATACACAGGTGGTACATCTTATTCCTCTGGCTCTAACGCAGCTGGGGGTGGGGCTATTAGTACCCATGGTACCGACCGTGTCTTCCATCTTGATATAGTCGCTATCCCAGAGCCAACTACGAACGCCCTCCTCGGCCTAGGTGGACTCGCCCTGATTCTTCGTCGCCGTAAGTAAATTGCCTCCGAAAACCAACATTCTTCCAACGCCACTCCCCATCACTGGGGGGTGTTTTTTGTTTGGTTGCATGCCCAACAAGGCTATCGCTCTTTTATCAGCCCCCGAGATGAGATCGGCTCAGAACCATCCATACGCCTCAATACTTCGCCGGCCCGATCGTACCGCCCTCGATGAACTCAGCCGAGGTGAATGACTGCCTGATATCTTTTTTACCACGACTGATATTATCGGCCCAGTTTACAACCCGACGAATCACTGGGCGACTGTCCCAGTCGATGTGCGCGATGGCCGGAGTGCACCAGGAGAAATGCGGGTCGTTGTCGGTGCAGATCAGCGAGACATCCTCCGGCGCCCGCAGCCCTCTGTTCGCAAGGAACTGCTGCGCCGCAATTAACAACGGCGCCTCATCGGGGATCAGAGCGGTGGGAGGCATGCTTGTGAACAACGCATCCAGCGCCTGATAGAAACCCTCGGTACTGTCATCCCAGTCGGGCAGGTTGTAGGGGCTGGTCGAGATACCCTCGGACTCGAGAAAATCAAGAAAAGTTCGCTCTAAGCGTCCCGGCTCCGGTAGCCGCCGGGCGCTTTGAGCAAGCAGGGAAATACGGCGGTGGCCGAGGTCGATCAGTTGAAGGGTGGCATCGGCAAGCGGGATGGGCTTGCCCGGTTTCACGCCAGCAATCGGCAGCCCGTTCATCCTACCGAATAAAGCAAACGCGGGGGTCGGTTACTTGGAAAACCACTCCAGTACCTCCTGCTAGGCGGCACATACCACCCAGGCATCGGCATTGACACTTTTGACCACCCGCCTAATGCGTGACACGTCCATGCCGAGTTCGGTAAGGCTTTGTCCTGGGAAAAAGGCCTGGTGCCCTGCCTTCGCCAGCCTGTGCTGGAGTTTAATCATATAGTCCACCTGCCGGGAGTTGACATCATAATCTAGAATCGCGATTTTCATCGTGGCTCTCGCCTTTTTGCCGTGTGGCAGTTCGATCCGGCGCGGTCGCCCTGCCCCCTGGGAAACCAGGATCCCCTCCGCTTCAAGCAACCGTAGCGCTGCCTCAACGGTTTTGGCGTTTACCTCCAGCTCCGGAGCTAGATGATTCATCCCTGGTATCGTCCCAATCCAACGCGCCTGCATGATCTCCCCGCGCAGGTAAACAGCCACCTGCTCGGTGATGGTAAGAAAGTTTGAGCCTGACATCGCATGGAAACCTCACCGATAGATGGTGATGTGGGTTGTGCTTCTCGTTTTATAAGGAAGCCAGGCGTATCCGTGTGAAATTAGCGTTCAAAGCCTCGTATATACAGATCACTCACCTTGTCGGACTTCAGGTTGGATATCTACTGGTGATTTCTTACTCTTTTCGATACCTGAAATTCTTCCATCATTTTGGCCGTCTCCGTTGACGTCTTCGACGGGGACGATTTTGATATCTACCTCGACTGGGACAGCGCGGAGGCCGGCGATAATTTTTTCTAGCTGGCTAATCGTGGTTTCATCGAGACTTTGCGGTTGGCCATAGTGTGTCCCAGCATGGACGATCCCATCTTTTATGGAGTCGAGCCCGTCATTGAACTGGGTCAGCTGCGCTACGATTCTAGCGACTGGGTCATTTTCACCACCAGCCGAACCTAATAATAGATTCTTCTTGAAGCCTTTCTTGATGTCATTCCAACGATCAGTTTCCTCTTCGGAGAGGAGTTCTTCCATCTCACGGAACTTGAGAATATTTGACTCAGCACCGGTCGTGAGTGTCTGGGATTCATTTTCGTAGTGGTCAACCACCAGTCCTTCGACCTCCTTATCAGTCATCAGCGGCAACACCTTTTCGGCAATACGGTTCATGTTTCGATAGGAGCCCTGAAGCTTAAATGCTGGTTCGGTACGATAGGCGTCTTCCTGTGCAGCCGAGCGGATATACTCGAGGTTCACTCGGAGAATCGAATCACGGACCCTATAAAGATGCTTGGTCACACTGACCATTTCATCGATCTCTGCGGGTGTGTAGTTGCCTTCGAAATCGACGCCTTCTTGGCTATCGGTGCGGGCAATCTGCATGACGGCATACACGTCTTTTTGGCTTCGGCTAGAGAGCTTACTGAGGACCGTGTTAGAGGTGAGTGAGTTCTCGATATAAGAACCTTTAAAGTCTTCAGCATGGCCACCTATGATGTCACCTAGGTTGTAGGTGTCAGCGCGGTTCGCCAACATGTCTGGGATCTGGAACTTGCCACCAGTCTCAGTGTATGGGTTACCCGCCATCACGACGGCTACCTTTTTACCACGAAGGTCGTAGGTTCTGGCAACGCCCTTGTAGACACCTTCGATCTTTCTCTGACCATCACAGAGCGAGATAAATTTCTGCAAGAACTCAGAATGGGTGTGCTGAATATCATCGAGATAAATCATGACATTATCACCCATCTCCAAGGCCAAATTGAGCTTCTTCACTTCTTCTGCAGCTGTCGCGTTAGGAGCTTCAGAGGGATCAAGCGAGACCACATTGTGGCCCAAAGCTGGACCATTGATTTTCATGAATGTTAGGCCCAGCCTGTTCGCCACGTACTCCATCAGGGTAGTTTTGCCATAGCCTGGAGGAGAGATGAGGAGGAGTAAGCCCATGCGGTCGGTACGGGTGTCCTTGCCTGCTGTTCCTATCTGTTTGGCCAGATTGTCTCCGACTAATGGGAGGAACACATTATTAAGAAGTTTGTTACGCACAAAGGAGCTCATCACCTTCGGCTTAAACTCTTCGAGTCGCATCGTCTTGCGTTTCTCCTCGACCAATTCTTGCTTGAGCTTTTGATACGAAGAAAATGTGGGGACTCCCTCTCTCTCGAACAATGACAAGCGCTCGGAGAATTGATTGTAATCGAGCTGGTAGCATCCGTTAGAAATGACTCTGTGGTCACCAATCATTCCAGAAACCTCAGCGGAGACGCGGACGCTTTTCACATCACGCTGATCAAAACCGCCGCGTGTGAGATGAGCCGATGCCTCAGCTACTACTGATTTAGCAACGACAGTTTCTTCGTCAGCTTGCGACAGAAATCCTGCTAACCAATCTTGGTTGATTTGGTAGTTTGCCACAGCGTCAGCGAGCAAAGTTTCCTCGTAGGACTTCTCTGCGTGTTTGACGGTGAGGCTGTGCTTGAACTTCTTTACGAGCTCTGCGGCCTCCGGTGAGACGATGAATGCCTCGCCATTAGAAAGTTCTTCAAATAGGTAGGCGGCAGCGTCTTCCGCTCTCGCGCCAGTAATTTGAGTCACTCCAGACCAAGTCTTTAACTGACCAACAAGTTCGTTGACCAGTGCATGCTGTTCGTCCTGATTAACTCCAAATATTTCTCTACGCTTGGCGTGAGCCTGGATTTTACCTGCGAGTAGTTCCTTACTCTCACCTTGCCAAGCAAACCAGAAAAGCATCGCTAGTGCTCGGTCGCGTGCATCGAAGCGCAGTAGACCGATTCCAGTATGGATTGGTAAAATGGCGGCTAACAGCTTGGCGGCATCGCTATCGTGGACTCCTTTGGTATAGCTCTCAGCATAGCGAGGCTGCATGAATTCCTGCACGGTTTGTAGTAATGACTCGGCTACCCAGCTCTCCGGTTGTTTAGCCAACTCTCGACCGCGATCCGAATCTAGCAATTTCTTCACTAAGTATTCTGCCCGGTAGACTGCTTTATTTTCAGAAATGACTTCTTGGTTCCAAACATCTCGCGTCGCAAGAAATGCCTCATCATTAATTTCCTCTATGAAGTCTGTACCACTAAGGTGGAAATTCATCACCCCATCCTGCGGCACCACCGTCAGCTCTAATTCCTGAATATTGACGTTGAATTTATTCTTACCGAACTGGATGACATTTTCGCCATCGACGTAGAGTTCATTGCGGTCCTTGAGTGCTCGGACTGCATCTTCTCGGATAGTTTTTAGGCGCGTCTGGATATCGTCACCCTTCACGCTGTCTCCTAGCTCGATCAGTTCGTCGATGATGTCGCGTACCTTCTCGATCATCAGATCACCGGCAAAGTAGCCGTTGATATCATTGATTTCTTTGAATCCAGAAGCTCGGTTAGAAATTCCGCTGAGAACTCGCTCAGCCGATTTCATCAAGCTATTGGCACGCTTGCTCTTCACCTCTAGCAGCTGCTGCTTACGCCCATCAAAAGCATTATAGACTTCTTCACGTTTAGTAGTGAGTTCCTCTACATATTCATCAAATTCTGCGAATCGGCCTTCGAGTTCTTCGATATGTACCATCACTTTCGTGAGGTAGCCATCGGTCTTTTCAGCAGTATCGCAAAGATCCAGGTAGTTAACCACCGCTTGGCTAAGAAGGTTCATCTGCGCGCCAAATTGAGCAACACCTTCCGAGCGAGACAGATCTTTACGCTTATTTTTAAGCTCCGCTTTGACTCCATTGAGGGTGGAGTAAATAGCCGAAATACTTTCGATAATTGCCGTGGTCTTAGTGGAATCCTCGATCTTCAGGTTCGACACTACATCGATCAACATCTCTAGCTCTTTGCCCGCATCAGAAATTTCTTCTCCTAGGTCGTCAGCCTCAGTCACCTTTGTGAGAACGGCTAGGACCTTACGTTGCTCGTCAACACGCGCTCTGTATGGGTCGAGCGCTTCAGGCTGGAGGAGGAAGCCCACAGTCTTTCCTGAGACTATCTCAGTGGCAGCGATAATCCCCTGCTCTAACTCATCTACGCGCGGGAGATCCATGTAGCGCATTTCGCGCAGGCCAATGACTTCACCACGGATAGTGCGTAGGCCAGCAAGTTGCTTCACAAATCCTACAATATCATCTGGCGGGCTATGCTCGGCATCACGGAGTAATCGCTCACAACGTTTAGCCACATCTTCGATTCGTTCGACTGAACTTTTCCTGAGACGTTGGACTTTCTCAAATTCTTCGATCGCGCTATTCGCCGCTTGTTGGATTCCTTCAAGTGGCTCGGCGAGATTCTTGGTCTCCTCATTGGAAATCCAGAAATAACTATCCAGCAAGACTGTCGCTTTCTTTACCAGATCGAGATAGAGGCCAGCATAGTTATCTTCTTTATCTAACAGCGTGAGAAGCTCTTTGCTCTCGGCCATTGCAGAAACCAGTTCGGCATTACCAATTTTAAACAAATAGCTTCCTTGGTCCAACTCCTGAGCTGCGACGGCATCTGCTGAGAGAATAGGGGTTTGCCAGATTTGTAGTGTGTGATGTTTCTGCGCCTCGTCCTCAGTTTTGAAGTAAATCAGCTCACCATCATCAAAGATCGAGTAACCATTGCAGGCCACTGGGGTTTCTACGGTTTGTTCGATTAAGTTGTAGTTGAGTAAGACGTAGTCGCCACTGGTGCGGTTATAGAATGCGTAGAGCGTGTCTTCGCCATTGGCCGAGGAAATCTTGCGCTCGAAGCGCATGTCATCCAGTCCATGATCAAAAGTCTTGAGTTCGCCGGAGAGCAGATAGTAACCATTGGCAAAAATGATGCCGTGGTCTTCAGGTAAAAGCACACAGGACTGGCCAATCGCGTCAATCCTATCGACTGATTGGTTCTTCTCATTAAACACTAGATAGCGATAGTCCTTTTCCCGGTAAGGAAGGATTTTAAGAATAATAAGCGGCCCAACAATAGCGTAAAAAATCTCCGCATCGTCGAGAGTTTGGTCCAGGTCAACTACCTCTTCCGAATAGACACCTTTACCATCCGAGGTGTTGTCTTCGATTTTGACAGTAAGGTCGCCTCCCACAGTTTCCACGAAGACTTTATCTTCGATAGAAACGTGTGGATGCTCACCACCGCGGTGCATGTCGCGGTTTACCCGCACCCAGCTAAAGCCATGCTGACCTGGGAAAACGTATTCGTGATCAAAGCGATTCCCCATGTACTTCAGCGTGCCATCACCATTGATAACAAACTTGAAGGTCTTGATGTCATTGATGTCCTTACCGACGCGCAAGGCTATATACACATTGGGGCCAATGTGCATGAACTTGGCAAAGATCGTTTGCTTGTAGTACTTGTAAAGGTAAGCGAAATCAGTGGAAAACTCGCTATCGTTGATCACCGCATCGATCGATAGTTTACTAAAACTATGATCCGCAGGGTCGTACTGATAGACAGCAAAGACGTCTGCTAGATCTGTCGTCTGCTTCAGTCCAAATTGGATATTATAGCCGAAAAGAAAACGATTATTACCAATAGCAATGAGCCCACGCGGCACACAATTGTGCTCGGTAGTGACTCGCTCAGTCGACACGAGGGACGACTCGACGGCTCCAAAAATCGACTTCCGTTCTTCATTCAACGCCTCTAAGCGCGAACGAAGTTCGACTGACTGTTTCTCTAAGCGAGCCCGAATTACTTCGTAAGCTCCACCTTCTAACTGTGTATTTTCTTCTGACATCTTGCGTTCGAATCCTGAGACCCTGCATGTTCGCATTTACCACGAATCGCACGAATTTCACGAATTAGTATATTAGCCTGCGGCCTTCTGACTAAAGCCCTACCATCTCATATTCGAGACCTTCTGGAGAACCAAAATTAATTAGTAACCCCAATCGATAGCCTGTAGCTTTTAAATAATTAATCACTTGTTGCCTATGGTGATCATTGAGTGCTTTCACAGCTTTCAACTCGATGATTACCTTCTCGTAACAGACAACACCTGCTTTGAAGAACTTCTCTAAAAACGCCCCTTTGTATCGAACTCTAATAGTGAGTTCCGAAACAAAGGGGATACTTTTAGACCTTAGTTCGATTTCTAATACCTCATGATAGATGGATTCATCAAAGCCGTTTCCTAGCTCGTTGTAGACCTCAAAACAGGCACCAACTATCGCATAGCATTCTTCTTTATAAATGAGTTCCATTTCACTTCTAGGTTATTAAGAACCGCACAACTCACATTTCTGGCTTTGCAACCATTCGTGAAATTAGTGCTATTCGTGGTAGAAATTCCTTATCAACCTTAGAGGAATTTTGAGGCTGGGGAGGAGTTGAGGCCGAAGCGCTCGGCAGCTCCGAGGAGTCCTATTAGCTTACTGCGGGATTCGCCGTCGGCTTGTGGGATCATCTTTCCTAACAATGCGCTGACTGTGAGGTTTTTGACGTCTTCTGTTTCGATTCCGAATTGGTCGATCCAGCTAGCCATTTGGCTCTTGAAGTACTCAGGGTCACCATTGAAGAATGTTTCCTTGACGTCAGTGAGCACCTTAGAGTTATCCACGATCCTATCAGCAACCTTACCTTTGGTAACCGCGCTAGTGATCTGATTGAAGAACTCAGACTCACCACCGACGATGTCGATCTTAGCTTGCTTGAGAGCTTCTCCGATAACCACTGCTTGCTGTTCAGCAACCTGGCGTTGGACATCGATCTCTGCGAGTTCGATAGTCTTCTGCTTATCAAGCTTGAGCTTGAATTCTTCGTGATCCTGACCAGCTTCTTCAAAGAGCTTCATGGCAGCAGCTTTTTGCTCGATACCTTTTGCTTCTGCAGCGTAGCTGAGTGCGTCGACTTCTGCCTGAGCTGCTCCTTGTCTCTGGAGTGCTTCTGCATCCGCGAGTTTCACTTCTACGTCACCTAGACCGGAAGCAGAAGTTTCTTTGGTGACAGCTTCGGCGAGCAGCTTCTTGGCATTCGCCTCTTTCTCGGATGCTGTGAGTGCGGCCTCTGCTGTGATGATGCGCTCTTCGGCCCTCATCTCACTCGCTAACTTGCTTGCTTCAGCAGATTTTTGCACTTGGTAGGCTTGTTCGTCAGCTCTGAGTATCGCGGCTTCTTTGCGAGCTTCAGCTTCTTTAACCTCACGGATGAGACTCTGGGCAGCTTCAGCTTCAGCGGTGGTGACGACGACTTGCTTGTGACGATCTGCACCAGCAAAGGCTTCAGTGTCCTTGATCTTCTCTTGCTCTATCACCACGGTCTTCTCTAGAGCCACGCGATCTTTGATCACCTCTTGGATATTCTTTTTCTCGATTTCAACTGCTTTCTCTTTCTCAATCGTTTTGAGCTCAGTGACTCGTTCCCGCTCGATAATTTCGAGTTCACGCTCACGCTCGACACGCTCAATTTCGACGGCGTCTGTGCGCTCCTTATTACGAAGGGCTACTAACACCTGGCGTTGCTTGTTCTCTTCAGCTACTTCGATTTCCTCTTCAGCTGAGATACGAGATCTTTCCGCTTTTTGATTTTCTTCTTCACGGACTTGGTCAGAGGCTGCTTGCTCGCGGAACTGTGCGACTTCTACTTCACGTCGCTGCTTGGCTTCAGTCTCAGCGAGTTGGCGCTCGAGCTCGAGAATAGCTTCACGAGCCTCCACGTCTTGTTGCTTAATGACCTTTTCTTTATCACGTTGGATATTGTTGGATAGCTTGGCTTGATTTGCTGTAAGCTCGGTAATTTTCTTAATACCTTCGGCATCTAGGATATTATCTGGGTCGAGCGACTCAATTGGAGTTTGCTCTAGGTAATCGATTGCCGCGTCATCAAGTACGAATCCATTGAGGTCGGTACCGATACACTTAAGGATTTCTTCACGGAAGGTATCACGCTCTTCATAGAGTTGGATGAAATCAAATTGTTTACCCACAGTCTTGAGCGCTTCGGAGAATTTCGCATCGAATAGAACACGAATTTCCATCTCTGAGGAAGCACGATCACAACCGATAGCCTCAGCCACACGGATTACTTCTTCCTTCACATTATTGACACGTACGAAGAAGGCAACTTTGATGTCTGCTCGCATGTTATCCTTACAGATAAGTCCATTCTTCCCTGTACGATCAATCTCAATGCGTTTCAGCGAGATATCCATGTGCTCAGCTCTATGAATGACAGGATAAACCATCATACCTGTGAAAGTAACCTTGGTCTCCCCCAGTCCAGTACGAATCAGTGCCGTGCCTTTTTCGATTTTTTTGAAGCAATTAGTGAAAGCCCAAATAAGGATCACTAACATCACAGCCAACAAGGCAATGACAATCGCTGCACCTTTTCCAAGAGTGTCAGCCACACTCGCAACCACTTGGCTGTGCAACATTATATTTTGTATTTCTATCATTATATTATCTTCTGTTTATATTATTAAATTTTCTTCCCTATGTAGAACTGTGTTTCTTCATCACGACCGATGACGCGCAATGTGTCACCCTTTTTGAGGGGTGTTTCTCCATCAGCTAAACGACAATGGACTTGGGCTGACGCTCCCCTTTCACGAATGACTCTCACTTGACCAAATTCTTCAGTTATGCTGCTTGTCACTACGATGGCTTCAGCGCCAATGATGGCTTCCTCGTCGTCCTCACCTGCTTTGAATGCCTTAAAAATAGGAACCAATGGCCTAGTCACAATAGCAGCGATCACACAGCTCAAGAAGAATCCACCAACCCAAGTAAGTAAGGCAACCCACCAAATTCCAGCGGTGTTAAAAGTAAGTAGCGCGGCAATATTTATAAGCCACTTACTCAAACTCATCACACTGATTACAAACATTAGGGGAACTTCAGTGGCATTTATAAACTGAAGTAAGCTTGCAAATATTCCGCCACCGCCGCCGCCAACTATACCGTCAGCATCTGAATCAATATCTAAATCGACATCAAACATATCCATATCGATAGTTCCCAACAGAGCTAACAGCCAATAGACGCAGCTCAGGACTACCATTACTGTAAATGGCAATACCCAGGGATTTAAGGAGAGTTCGAAGAGTTCTTTCACGACGAAAACACTAGATAAAATTCTAGCGGATTACGCCATTACAAAGATTATAAATTTTTCCTTCTGCTGGAATAAACGCATTCATCAGCTTGATTCTTGCCATGACTAGATCAATCAGTTAAATAAGCACGCCACTTAATTCAGGGTGTCATAAAAAATACTCATAAAAATATGCCCTTAAAAATCATTGGCGGAATAATATTCGCATTTGGCCTTGTCGATCTCATTGGAAGTTATTCAGGTCTCGACGTTTGGAATGACTGGCTCCATATCCAGCTCCCTGAGATACTGTGGAGGTTTTCTTCCTATATAGAAATTGCGCTGGGGGCCTTCCTCTTCAGGCTTAATTCGCAAAAAGTCAGCGAATAGGCTTCACTACCGATAAATCCTCTTCTTCAGCCGAAACTGGAGAAGAGGTTACTTCCATCACCGCCTGAGTGGGATGAAAGGTTAAATGAGAAAGGCTCTAGCGAACTAACAACATGGCATTTCACCCTCAATGGCACTTAGTTAAGTCTATTTTTGTGAGCTTTGAGACGCATTATTTTGCTTCATCGTGCTAGCTATTTGTTTTGTCTATCAAGCCACTAGCTACTCGATAGAACCCCACCTCAAGAAGTCTAGATTTTCAATTGCGTCGATTGACGACCAATCCCT
>JBLHPP010000011.1:0-19216 GCA_047624385.1 Crocinitomicaceae bacterium | reverse complement strand
CGAATGGTGTAGGAGCGATTCATATACCCATCGTAGCCTGATGGAGAGGCGCACGAGGAGAGAAATATAGCGGACAATACGAGGGTGAGTGTTGCTAATAGACGCATGGGATGAGCTTACGTTGTGACTCAGAATCTGTCACATCGAAAAATGAAATTAGTTGCCTTTTTTCGTGGCTGGGTGACTCTCTGTTAAAATGATCCAACGTATTGTTGAGCCCGAAATTTTAGATTCGCTTTCGCCCGACGATCCCGAGGCTAGGCGGAGTCGTGCCGATCTACGATTTATCAATAAAATGATGGGTGGAGAGTCATGGATTATTCGAGAACTTAAAAAGCTCGATGGCATTCAGTGTGTGGTGGAGTTGGGAGCCGGAGAAGGTTTTTTAGCTTCTTCTATCAAGGCTACTTTTCCTGAAGTCCGCGTCGTGGCTGTCGACCTTGTTGGTGCTCCAGAGCGAGAAGAGGATGGGGTAGAGTGGGTTGCCGCCGATGTGTTGAGTGAGGATTACTCAGTGGATTCGAGCACTGTGGTGATCGCTAATTTGTTTCTTCATCATTTGGATGAAGCCGCATTGGCTTTCTTGGGGGAGCGAGTAAATGGAGCTAAAGCATTACTCTTCGCTGAACCCTATCGTAGCCGATCAGCGATATTTTGGGCTCGGTTGATCTATCCTTTTGTTGGTAGAGTGACCCGATATGACATGCTGGTCAGTATTCGTGCAGGTTTTTGTGAAGGGGAGATTCAGCAACTTCTTTCAGCTGATTTCGAGTGGTCGGAGACAATCGGAATATTTGGAGGTATTCGCAGCAAAGCTCGATGAAGGAGATTCAAATAATTGGTGGGGGCCTGGCTGGGCTTTCTCTCGGCATTGCGCTGCGAGGAAAAGGCGTACCAGTCGTGTTGCACGAGCGTGGAGTCTATCCCCAACACAAGGTTTGTGGCGAGTTTATATGTGGTGTGGAAGATTCAGTTCTAGAGGATCTTGGGATCCAGATTGACCTCGAGGACGCAAAAATACATCAAAGGCTCAAGTGGTGGATGGATGGAGTGATGTCCGTCGATAAAGAGTTGCCCCAGTCCGCGCGAGGAATTTCTAGATATGTGTTAGATCAACGGCTTGCTGAGCGTTTTGAACAACTAGGAGGAAACCTTAAAACCCAGTCACGGGTGAAATTAGATTTTGGTGAAGGTTTTGTGCGGGCTAGTGGGAAAAGAAAATCTGGCGGCAAAGAATGGATCGGACTCAAGCTTCATTTCTATAAAAGCGATATCGAGAGCCTGGAAATGCATTCAGGTACTAGGGGCTACATTGGACTCTGCGAGGTTGCCCAAGGAAGAGTGAATGCATGTGGGCTCTTTAAGGTAGATTCAAAAGTTAAGGGGAAAGGCAGGCAGTTGTTCTTTAATTACCTTAGAAATTCAGGCTTAGAATATCTTGCCAACATTCTGAGCGAGTCGGAGTCTGATGAAGCCTCATTTTCTGCCACTGCGGGATTCTCTCTTGGAAAGCAAGAGGTCCAAAACGGTTTCAATATCGGTGATGCGCAGTATTTGATCCCACCTTTTACCGGCAATGGCATGAGCATGGCTCTGGAGTCCAGTGCCTTAGCCGTCGACCCCTTATCACAGTATTCCATGGGCGAAATGTCATGGGAAGCTGCCCAGAATTCTTACCACCATAGACTCAAACATCAGTTTGGCAAACGCACGGCATTAGCTGCTGGTATGCATCCCTTTATATTTAACCGTATCGGCCGTGCTTCTCTCAAAATCTTAGGGAAGAACGATTTACTCCCTATCAATTCTCTATTCACCCAACTACGTACACCATGAAACTACTCTCCGTTGCTAGCGCATTCCCTGAACATTCTTATACTCAAGACGATTGTCTAACTGCCATGCGCGGGGCGCCCTTCTGGGAGTCGTTAAATTCTCGTTCACGCTGGTTGCTCGAAAAAGTACTGTCGGGAAATGGTGGAATCAATAAACGCCATTTCTGTGTCGACTCGTTAGAGCTAGCATGGAGCCGCGACGCGCAAGAACTCAACCAAGCGTACGAAAAAGAAGCACCAGCTTTGGCCGCGGATGCAGTGAGACTGGCTGTGAAGAAGGCTGGGGTAGAGCTCGATCAGGTTGATGCACTATTTCTTTGTTCGTGCACGGGATTTTTATGTCCAGGAGTGAGTTCGCATTTAGCTGAGTTGTTAGATTTGAGGAGTGATGTGTTTCTTCAGGATATGACTGGACTAGGCTGTGGTGCAGCAGTGCCGCTGATGCGGGCCGCCGAGGGTGTGGTTGCTGTGAACCCTGATGCAATTGTGGTAACTGTGGCGGTGGAGGTGTGTTCTGCGGCTTTCTTTATTGAGGATGATTTCGGAGTGTTGATTAGCACCTGTCTTTTTGGCGACGGAGCTTCAGCAGTCGTCTGGTCCGGTGAGGATGATGGCTGGCAGGTGAGTAACTTTCAGTCATTACATTTTCCAGAGGAGAGAGAAAAAATCCGATTCACGAATGCTGGCGGTAAATTACGTAATCAATTAGACAAGTCCGTTCCTAAATTAGCCGCAATCTCAGTAGAAAAACTCTATCAGATGCGCTCGACTGAGCCGGACGCATTGGTCACCCATGGTGGTGGTCGCGATGTGATAGAAGCTTTGGAGGGAGTTTTGCCAATTGATTCGTTAGACTATGCGCGAGAGGTCATGACCGAGTATGGAAACCTAAGCAGCCCATCGGTCTTCGTGGCTTTAGAAAAATGTTTGGAGTCAGATCAAGACTTTAAACATCTATGGATCTGTTCATTCGGCGCAGGATTTTCAGCGCATAGCTGTGAACTTAGCCGGGAAATTTAGCTGTAGCCAGTAGGGTTCTAGCGGAGATGTTTTTTAGAGTTGCAGGATATGGGTGCCAAGTTAAGTTTATATCAAATAATGGTGAGACGCTTGAAAACGGTGGAAATCAAAGAGACTAAGGGTGCCGATTTGGTTCGCCCTTTTTACCACATTCCTAGGTTCGCCGTTTTGAACAAACGTTTTGGTGGTTCGCTGAAGCTTGTTGGTTTGATTTCCCTGAGTGGGTTTTTGATTGGCTGTGCAGCGAAGCCACCCGAGTCACAAATGCTCAAGGTAGAGCAAATGGCACCTGACAGCTGGACTGCATCTAGAGAAGGTAAGTCTGGTGTGGACAGGGAGTGGGTCCGTAGATTTGGTGATACGAGTTTGAACAAATTAGTGGCAGAGGCTATTGCTAGAAACCCGAATATGCGAGCGGCTGCAGCGCGCGTGGTGCAAGCGCAGAAGGCCGCCTATGTGGCAGGTGCTGAAATGCGTCCTACTCTAGCCGCTGAGTTTAAAGGCGACAAAAGTAAGCGCCAATTTATTGGCTTACCCTTTGGTGGGTCGTCGGTAGAGAATGGAAGCTATGCTGACCTCCGAGTGAACTGGGAATTAGATCTTTGGGGGAGAATTCGTATGGGTAAAATGGCAGCAATTTCAGATGCTCAGGCCGCTCAGCTGGATGCGAAAGCTGCTGAAGCAGCGCTGGCTGCTGAAGTTTGTAAGGCATGGTTTTCATTAGGTGAGGCAAACGAGCAACTCAAGTTGGCGAAGCGTGTGGCGGAGATTCGCGACGATTCGGTTGAAACGATAAGTCATAGATTTGAACAGAATCTTGGTAATAATGGCGGTGGTGCTAGCCAGCTCCGTTTGGCTCAGACAGACCAAGCTACTTCTAAGGCCATTATTTCTCAGAGGGAGAGCGAAGTTAGACTGGCTCAAAGGCGCCTTGAACTACTCTGCGGCCGATATCCTGCTGGTAAAATGAAGGGGAGCACAACGCTCACGAAAATGCCGGGCCGTCCACCT
This sequence comes from Crocinitomicaceae bacterium, assembly GCA_047624385.1. Classification (GTDB taxonomy): domain Bacteria; phylum Verrucomicrobiota; class Verrucomicrobiia; order Verrucomicrobiales; family Akkermansiaceae; genus Rubritalea. The sequence continues at coordinate 15,350 of JBLHPP010000011.1, read as the reverse complement.
AGTGGGGTGCCTTCTAGCCTTCTACAAAGAAGACCAGATGTGATAGCCGCTGAGCGACGCTACGCAGCCTCAGTTGCTAGGTCAGAAGAGGCTCGACGTGCAATTTTCCCAGTGTTGAGCCTAACCGGGTCAGTTGGTACCGCCAGCGATGCGCTGGAGCAAATCGTGAATAACAATTTTAGTACTTGGTCATTGGGAGCGAATGTTGCTCAGAATCTTTTGACTGGCGGGCGTGTCACGGGTGAGCAAGCAATACGAACTTCGAAAGAGAGTGAGGAATTAGCAAATTTAGAAGGTGTGGTTCTGGGGGCTTTCGGTGAGGTAGAAAACGCATTGATGTTAGAAGGTTGGCTCAAGCGTCGCGTTCAAGATATGGGCAAAGCTTCTACGCTGGCAAATGATGCTGCGAAGGCTGCAAATGATGATTATTTAGAAGGTGTTGGAGATATTCTGACCCTATTGACTGCTCAGAGCCGAGCTGTCGATCTGGGTTCGCAGTTGTGCGTCTTACGTAGGGTTCAGTTAGAAAATCGAGTGGATTTACATTTAGCCCTCGGTGGAGAATTTAGATTAGAAGGAAAATAGCCATGAGTGATCAACAGAAAGTAATTAGACCTTTGGTGAAGCTGATAGCAGTGATCATCGTGATAGGTATGGGCGTTGCGGTGATGGGATATTACATGAGTAATCCAGTGGTAGCCACCAAGCAGGGTAAAGAAGTTTTTGAACCTCGGGTGGAGTTCATTGAGGTGATAGCTGATGCATACAAAGTGGAATTGACTGCCCAGGGGCAGGTGGAACCAGTGACTCAAACGATGATTGTGAGTGAAGTGGCGGGTGCTATCGATTTTGTTTCTCCTAAATTGAAAACTGGCGGGCGTTTCAATAAGGGGGAAAAAATGGTGAAGGTGAGTTCGGCGGACTACCAAGCCCAGCTCGCCCAAGCAATGGCGAGTGTGGCGGGTGCAGAATTTCAAATTGCACAAGAAGAAGCGCGGGCTGTGCAGGCAATGCGCGACTGGAAGAAGCTTGGTCGTGGCAGTGAACCTGGCAAGTTAGTGACACGTGAGCCTCAGCTTAAGAGTGCGAGGGCAAAGCTTGCAGCGGCTGAGGCCAATACAGTGCAGGCGCAGCGTGATTTATTGAAAACTGAAATAAAAGCGCCTTACGATTGTATGGTGAGTTCGGCATCTGTGGATGCTGGAGGTTATTTGACGAAAGCTGGCAAGGTGGCGAAGGTATACACCGCAGACAGGGTGCAAGTTCGGTTGCCATTGAGCCTCGAGGATGTGAGCTTTTTGCCTAAACAACTCGTGGGAGCACCTGTAGCAGTGGAAGCTGAAGTGGGGCGCGTGTCTAAGGTTTGGATGGGCAAAGTGGTGCGCACCGAAGGCTTGATCGACAGAGCAACTCACACGATGATGGTGGTGGTCGAAATGGATGAAACAGATGGGGACGGGATGTTTAAAGTTCCTCCGACTGGCTTGTTCGTGAAGGGGAAGTTTGAAGGTGAAATTTTTGATAAGGCGGTAAAGATCCCACGAGAGGCTTTACGCAGCGGTGATGTCCTCTGGCTGCTTGATTCTGCTGATAAATTGGAAGTCAGAAAGGTGAAAGTGGAGCGAAGCGAGCGCAATTATGTAATAGTCACCGATGGGCTCAATGATGGCGAGAGGGTGATTACTAGTCCGATTGAACTCCCAGTGAATGGGATGAAGGTAGAGCCAGAAGCCAAGAATAACAACGAATTGAACTGATGGGTGGAGTGATCAAATGGTTTAGCCGCAATCATGTGGCCGGTAACTTTCTTATGCTGGTGGTGTTAGTGGCCGGGATTTCGACTTGGTTTAAGTTGAAAAAGGAGGTCTTCCCCGAGATGAGCTTGGATGCTGTCATGGTGTCAGTGCCGTTTCCAAATGCCACTCCCGAAGAAGTTGAGGATGGTATTTTGCTACCACTGGAGGATGCCATTGCTGATGTGGATGGGATCAAGCGTTACACCTCGACTGCGACTGAGGGGCGCGGTGGTCTTACCGTAGAGGTCGAGACTGGCTATGATGTGCGCAATGTCATGGACGATGTGAAAGGTCGGGTCGATGCGATTAGTAATTTCCCCGAGAACTCCGAAAAGCCGATAATCGAAGAGTTGGTTTTGTCTCACCAGGTGATGAGTGTGGCGGTGAGCGCAGATGTCGATGAAAAGACGCTACGCTTTATTGCCCAGACGGTCCGTGACGGATTACTTAATTATCAAGCCCCGGATTCGATTAGTTTTGGAGATATAGTAAAAGGGGTGTTTACGCTGAATCCTCCTGCGTGGGCTGATGTGAAAGAGAGTTTTGATCAAACTTTAAGAGGTAAGCCAAAAATTACCAAGGTGTCATTAGAGAATGTGCGACCATATGAGATTTCGATAGAAGTTTCAGATGAGGTGTTACGCCGTCACGGTTTAACTCTTTCCGGAATAGCGGATGCTCTGCGAGCTGCCTCCATCGATCTGCCAGCGGGTAGTGTGCGGGAGCGTGGTGGCGAAGTCGTTGTTAGAGTGAAGGGTAAGGTGACGAATGCTGAGGATTTTAAAGAGATAGTCGTTGTCAATAATAGCACGGGAGAACAACTAAAATTAGGCGAAATAGCCACTGTGGTTGATGGCTTTGAGGATGTGGATTTGAAGGCCAGATTTGATGGACGTAATGCTGCTTTGGTGAATGTTTTCCGTACGGGTGAGCAGGATACGATGCTTTTGGCAAAAGGCGTTCGTGACTATATCGAGAACGTTGCGCCGTCCGAGCTGCCGCCAGGTGTGAGCTTGGAATTGTGGAATGATCAGAGTAAAATGCTGGGTGGTCGTTTGTCTTTGTTAGGGCGTAATGGTGGCTGGGGCTTGCTTCTTGTTTTTATTGTGCTGGCCCTCTTTCTAAGACCTTCCTTAGCAGCCCTAGTGGCGATAGGAATTCCGGTTTCTTTCGCTGGAGGAATTTGGCTGATGCCCGAGCTTGGTGTGAGTGTGAATATGATCTCACTCTTTGCCTTTATTTTGGTGTTAGGTATTGTGGTGGATGACTCGATTGTGGTGGGCGAGAATGTGTATAGCCGGATTCGTAGCGGTGAGGATCCACGCGAAGCTTCCTGGAAGGGTACTCATGAGGTGGGAGTTGTGGTCACATTTGGCGTGCTAACGACTATGGCAGCTTTCACGCCAATGCTTGGTCTGAGCGGTGTGAGCGGGAAAATTTGGCCGAATATCCCCATGGTAGTTATCCCAGTATTGTTCTTTTCGTTGATTCAGTCGAAGCTTGTTCTGCCAGCGCATTTGGCGATGTTGAAGTCGCGGGATGCCAATAAAAGCCGGGGCCCATTCACGCGACTACAGCACTGGATTGCTGACGGTATGGAGAGGTTTATCGAGAGTGTTTATCGTCCAGCTCTGCGCGTGGTGCTGCACTCGCGGTGGGTGGTTTGGTCCTGCTTTGTTGCGATGCTGTTAGTCACTGTCGGGGTAGTGTGGAGTGGTCGTGTGCCGTTCGAGTTTATGCCTAAGGTCGAGGGCGATGTGATCTCTGCAAAGTTAATCATGCCTGTAGGAGTGAACTTTGATACCACTGACGCCGCAATTGAAAGAATAGAAATGGCTGCTAGGAAGGTGGGCGAAGAGTTTAAAGGCTACGATGGACAAAGCGTTATTTCTCACTATCTAGCAAGTGCTGGGACTCAGCCTTTTCAGTCAGGATTCACACCTAACAGCGAGTCGGTGAATAGCCATTTGGGAGAAATCACGCTCGAACTCATTCCAGCCTCTGAACGCGAGTGGAATGGCGGTGAAGTGATTTCGGCTTGGCGTAAAGAGATCGGCCAAATTCCAGGAGTCGTAGAGCTTTCCTTTAAGCAAGAAACCAATAGTGGTGGCAATGCGATCGATATTGAAATCACAGGGAAAGATCTCGCCGAGCTCAAGCAGGCTTCTGATTATATAACGGGTGGACTTGCTGACATGAGTGGGGTCACCGATATAAGTACAAACTGGCGGATGGGTAAGGCTGAGATGGTGTACAATCGTGATGACCTTACAGACGCAGGTAAGGCTCTAGGATTTACCGTCGCCAATGTCTCGCGTCAGCTGCGTTCTTCGTTCTTTGGGGATGAAGTGCAGAGGATTCAGCGGGGCCGTGATGAGGTCAAGGTGATGGTGCGCTATCCTGAATATGAGCGTAAGGCGCTGGAAACTCTAGAAGAGGTGCGTCTAATTTCTCCTGCCGGTGATGAAGTTCCGATCAAGCAGGTGATTGCGGGTGAGGCCTACCGCGGCCTGTCCACAATCAATCGTGTCGACGGTCGACGTTCGCTCACGATAGCTGCAGATATTGATAAGAGCTCCGGGGCGAATGCCAATGCTGTGGTGGCGACTTTCAATGAAAGCGTCCTCGGATCACTAAAATTGAAATTCCCCGGTGTTAGTTGGGGGTATCGGGGTGAGCAACAAGATCAGAACACGAGTATCAAGGAAATGGGCCAGAAATTCATCTTTGCTATTTTAATGATCTACATTTTGTTGGCAATACCACTCAAGAGCTATAGCCAGCCTTTGATCGTGATGTCAGTCATCCCGTTTGGAATCGTTGGCGCAGTGGGAGGGCACGTGCTGCTTGGGATGAACCTCAGCATCATGTCTCTGTGTGGGATTGTGGCGCTTTCAGGAGTGGTTGTGAATGATTCACTGGTCCTGGTGGAATACATCAACCGGCATCGTCAAAATGACGGTGGGGTGATGGAGGCGGTTTGGAACGCTGGAGCACGTCGCTTTAGACCAATCTTGCTGACTTCCTTGACCACTTTTGCCGGCTTGATGCCGATGCTCACAGAGACGGATATGCAGGCTAAGTTCCTTATCCCAATGGCCGTATCTCTGGGCTTCGGTATTCTCTTTGCCACTGCCATCACGCTGATTCTAGTCCCGAGCGTTTATTTGATGCTCGAAGACCTGAAGAAATTTGGTGGGTTGGTACTTTTTAAGAAAAAGTAGCCGATTAGCCTAAACTAGGAAGCGGAGGGAGGACGCGGCGTTTGCTATATTCCCACGCTTCGAGTTCGGCACAGCATCGATAACGGATAGGGCCATTATTGCTCTCTAGGCTGACGTGGTAGTGGCCAAAGGCGGTAGTGTTAGCTTGGCTGGCTTCGACTATTTTTGAGAGTAGCTCGCGCTCAGCTGTGACTTCGGCTGTGAGTGTTGGGTCGGTTTGTGAATAATGATCAAATGTCTCCTTGTCGCGCTCGAGCGATGGGCTGGCTTCGATCGCACCAGCATGGGTGATCAGGATGTCAGCACGACCATAGGCTTCGACCATTAGTTCAATTTGCTTTGGTGCCGTAGTTGAGACTCCTTCATTCTTCCACCAAGTGTCACCTTGCACGCGATCCGGGTGAGTGCGGTCTACTGAGGTGCCGCCACCCACCATCATGACATGGATGTTGCCTACCTTCAATCGGTGGATGTCTGCTGGAATGCGAATGCTCTGGAGTGCTGCATTCCACTTAGCGCGGCGGCGCAGCCAAATATCCGGGTCGTCGTGGTTCCCACGCATCATCCAGACACTTTGGCTACGATCTGTTGCGACTCTGTCTACCTCTGCTAGACAGCTAGGCTCTAGTGAATCAGAGAAGCCTAGACCAATGTCACCGACGCAGACCATCTGAGCTCCAATTGGGAGTCCTGAGAGAAGCTGAGCGAGTTCGAGAAATTTCCCGTGGATATCGCCGATGCAGTAGAAAGCCATTACTTTTAGACTAAGGTGGAATGGCTAGATGCGAGCTACGATCAAGTCTTCGAGTTTAACGATGTCAGCTGAGAACTGGCGGATACCTTCCGCTGTTTTTTCTGTAGCCATAGCATCTTCGTTGAGCATGAAGCGGAAGCTATTTTCGTCGAGAGAGATTCTTTCGAGTTTGTTAGCATCTGCGTTTGCTTTGCTGAGCTTGAGTTCGACCTCGCCAGTAGCATCTTGGAGTTGCTGAAGGAGACCGGGACTAATTGTGAGTAGATCGCAACCAGATAGTTCGATGATTTGGCTAACATTTCGGAACGAGGCTCCCATGATCTCAGTTTTGTAGCCAAACTGTTTGTAGTAATGGAATATCTGAGTGACAGAGATCACTCCTGGGTCTTCAGCGCCAGTGTAGTCGACGCCATTTTTTGCCTTGTACCAATCGTAAATGCGGCCAACGAAAGGTGAGATGAGCTGGACATTTGCCTCGGCGCAAGCAACCGCCTGTGCCATTGAAAAGAGCAGAGTGAGATTACAACGAATACCTTCTTTCTCGAGCTCTTCGGCAGCCTTGATACCTTCCCAGGTGGAGGCGATCTTGATCAAGATCCGCTCACGGCTGATCCCTGCTGCTTCGTAGCTAGCGATGAGTTCTTTTGCTTTGGCTACAGTTTTGGCGGTGTCGAATGAGAGACGGGCATCCACTTCTGTAGAAACTCGGCCGGGGACAACTTTAAGGATTTCTAGGCCAAAGAGAATGAGGAGTCTATCAATGATGGACTCAGTAAGTTCAGCACCCTTGAGGGGTGAGCTTGTGTGCTCATTGATCGCCTGATCAAGAATGTATTGGTACTCAGCCTGTTGGCTCGCCTTGAGAATGAGTGAAGGGTTTGTGGTGGCATCTTGAGGCTGGTACTCATTGATGGACTGGAAATCACCAGTATCAGCAACGATGGTGGTGTGGCTTTTGAGGCTGTTTAGTTTATTTGACATGATTCTATGATAGTAAGGGCTGGGTTTATCAGGGTATATTCTATTGATGAGTCATTATTCCTAATGAAAAATACCAAGGGAGCCGGGTATTCACTAGGCTTTAGAGGAAAGGATTTTACAGTAGTTTATTCGCTTAATGCTGCGAGAGCTTCTTCGATGTGTGGGTTGACACCTTGTTCGACCGTCTCCATACCAACGCGAATCGCGTTTTGCATAGCAAGTGCTGAGGAGCCGCCATGAGCGATGATACAGACTCCGTTGACTCCTAAGAGTGGGCTGCCGCCATAGGATTCGTAGGATGAGCGCTGTTTTACAGCCTTGAAAACACCTCGGGACATCGCGGCTCCAAGAACGCGGAATGGATTACGCTTGAATTCGAGTTTGAGCCATTTGGACATGGCTTTGGCTGTCGCCTCGCATGACTTTAGAATGATGTTACCGGTGAATCCGTCGCAGAGAGCGACATCGAGTTTGGTCTCAAAAAGATCATGACCTTCGACATTGCCTTTGAAAGTGAATGGGCATTTGCCAGTTGCTTCTAATTTTTTGAGTAGAGCAAAGGTTTCCTTTGTCAGGCTGTTACCTTTTTCGTCTTCTTCACCATTGCACATAAGACCCACAACTGGGCTACTGACGCCCATCACGTGGTTTGAATAAATGGCTCCCATCACGGCATAGGCGACGAGGTGTTTGGCTGTGGCTTCTGGATTGGCTCCAGCATCGAGCAGGTTACAGACTCCATGCTCGTTGGGCATCGGGGATGCGATGCCTGCTCGCTCTACTCCTTTGAGAGTTCTAAGTTTGAGAGTTGCTGTGGCGACTGCTGCGCCGGTGTTTCCAGCGCTCACGACCGCATCGGCATCACCTTGCTTCACTAACTCTGTGGCGACGGCTATGGAGGACTTCTTTTTAGAGCGGAGTGTTTTGGCTCCGGATTCATGCATTTCAACGACGTCAGGTGCGTGGATGATCTCGACTCGCGAATCATTGAGTTGATGTTTGACGCACTCAGCCTTGAGAATTTCTTCGTCACCTACGAGAAAGATTTTTTCGATCTTTGGATAGAGTGCGAGGGCGTCTTTGGCGCCGATAATGTTGACGAGCGGGGCTTTATTTCCGCCCATGGCATCCAATGCTATCTTCATGACTGTTTTGTGTGTGTTAGTTTAGTTTAAACACAAAAAACGTGAGGTAAATAATATTACCTCACGTTTTATAAAATTTTCGGATGGTCGTGCAACTATTGCACGAGACCAAATTAAAGAGAGTCAACTTCGAGAACCTGACGGCCACCATAGTTGCCACATGATGGGCAAGCGATGTGTCCAGGAACCCGGCTGCCGCACTCGGAGCAGGTCTGGAGTTTAGGCGCATGCCAACGGTTCGCGCCGCGGCGCATTCTTTGCTTACTTTTGGATGTTCTACGCTTTGGTACTGCCATAATCTTAGGTCTCTATTGGACGGTTAGTCTTTAAATTTTTTGAAATCATCAAGTGCGCCCCATTGGTCGTCACTGTTGCTCTCGGGCGCTTCGTCTACACCATCATCGGGGTCTTTGTCTACTGCTAAATATCGTTCTTCAATTTCACAGACGTGTGGTTCGTCTGCTTCGTCGCATCTTGGGTAGCTTGGGAAGTTCATCAAAACCTCTTCCCGTATGGCTTCCGTGAGGTCTACGTTACTTTCTTCGATCTCAAATGATTGACCAAATCCGTCTAAAGAAATTGTTTTGATGAACTCTTGGTTATCTCGGTTGCATATAAATTTAAATGCACTGGAAATGAACCCACGTACTAAAAGCTCGTCTTCGAATCGCTGGGCATGCAGCTCATAGTGGAGTGGCCCGACAGGTTGGGCGTCGTGCTTAGGGAGATCGTATATTGCGGGATCAATCTGACCAGCGAAGGATTTCCCTTCCTCGGGTAGATGGATGAGTTCAATGACTAATGATGACTTCATGTGCAACTAGTGTGGGTGGATCGATTTATTTTCAACCAAATTTCTTTAGGAGTGGGTGAAATGACCTTACTTATTGATGACTTTGTACCTCTGGATGTATGCAGTGTGACCACTATCAGTGTTGTAGCTATAGGGATCTTCGTGAAGAATCCTCAATACGTATTCTCTTCCGCGTCCAAGGGGTGGGCTGAAATTAGGTAAATGAGTTCAGCTTCAAATTCTTTTGAATAAATGGTCTTTTTCCCGGCGACGATGGTTTTATGCCCTCCAAGCTTGGTCGTTATTTGCTGGGTTACATCGACGGTGATTGGGTAGACAACTTTGCCCAGGTGTCCCGCATCATGTTTTTCAACAACGTTGACTTTAGCCACTCGTGAGAGTTCCCGCTCCTGTTGCTCGATAATTCGCGAAATCATCGCACGTTGGCGTTTTCTAGCTTCTTGTTGGGTGAGTTTTTGAGCGGCTGAACGCTCGCGGTTGCGTTTTCCCGATAGATTATTGCTGAGTCGTTGTAACTAATCCCAAGTTCCTGCTGGAGAGTGGCCGGAAGGTCTTCGACCTTGAGTCGGCAACCGCCGTCTTTGTGCATGATGGTGATGTTGTCTGGCTCGACTTTTAGAACTTTAACATTTGAGAATTGTTGGCCAGAATACGTCTTTAGGGTAGCTCCGGTAACTAGCGATGATGATGCAGAAAAGTAAAACAAGTAGAGCAAGGCGCATTTTATACAGAGATAAATATCTCTGTATAAAATGAAACGAAGCTATACGCAGGTTTACTCTTCTGCCCAGAGGGTTCTATTTTAATAATCTAATCTTCACTTATAAATTTTCAACCTAAACACACAAAACAGCATCGTCGGTAGTTGCCGGAGGTGCCCTTAGTAGAGGATATATTTTGCCGTCCTCAGCATGAATTTTTGAGCCAATAAGCACGGAGATTAATACGAGAGGCTGGAGCAAGCGGCGGCGAAATATCACAAATACTTATAAAATCGAGTTGTCGCGATGGCAATACCCCAGTTGGCGAGAATTTGTGAGGTTGATGCGTGCAAGTAGAGGTTCCTTCGTGGAAGTGGGTAGTACACCTAACATACGAATAAATTAATTGCCTAAAATAGTAAGATGGTGATACAAAATCGCGAGTCACCTCTAGCTAGTTTTGACTCTAAGTAGCGCGAATTAAGTTCAGATGATGTATGCAGATATTTAGACACTACAAAATTTATAGCCTGATGTTTGTATTTATTTTAGCTATAAATATTATGCTTGTTTATGAAGGGGTGTTTCAGGGGAGAGTTGAACTTTCTGATGAAGGGGGGGTTATTGAGAATACGACAGCTTTCGCATTTCTCTTTGCTGCGATATTACTCATCTTTCAAAGCCTTTCTAAGGTTGGTACAGAACTTAGATTGAACCAAATTTTTGCAGTTACTTGTTTGGTGCTTTTTTTAAGAGAGGTGGATGTGGAAGATTTTAATATACCTTATATTCTGAAGTTTTTAAGTTCAGGCGTTGGTAGAAATGTGCTCTTTATTTTAGCTTACGTATTCTTAGTTTTATCTATTCTCATTAAGGAGAGGGAAGGGTTATTGCGTAAAGTTGTGATATGCTTTAAATCTCCAGTCTCACAGACGGTCCTTATTGGCTGTGCGTGTATTCTTGTAGGTAGCGTGTTTGAGCTAAGCGATAATGAGTTTGCGGAGGAAATCATGGAAATGAATGGTAGCCTGCTCGTCTTATTGGCCTCTATCGTGTACTTGAAAAATCCAATTTATAGCGAGTGTCAAAGTTAGGCTCTCATTGGGATGTGAGAGTAATCGATGCTTTAGCTGATCTATCGCAGAGGGGAACTAGCAATGCGAAGCCTATAGTTGATTGGCTAACACACCCTTTTTTATACGAAGCTTGGAATTTAGCGGTGTGTCGATCATTTCGTAGCCAAGAACCGGTGATTGTTATTTCTTATGAGACGGGTCGTAAAAGATCTTAATATCCGCATCCTTGGTGCCAAGAAGCTCCTGGGCACGGATGAGGGCGTCACGTGTCGATAGGTTTGGGTTACTTGGTGCATAAATGAAGACGTTTGTTTCGCCTTGAGAGCGGTCACAGTCACCTTGTATGGTTTCCAGCGCGCCAGAGAGCTTGAGTACTTTGTAGACTTCTCTGGTTGCTCCTGAGATGAGCACGAAGCGTCCTTGATCTCGCATGTGTTTCACCAGACTCTCTAGAGCCATGACGCTTGTGGCGTCAAGGTGGCGTGCGTTCTTGAGGCGCAGGATGATGACTTTGAGGTTAGGATCAGAAGCTGTGATTTGAACTTGGGTGCGGAATAGGTCAGCAGCTCCGAAGAAGAGGTCACCTTCGACGTGCACGATGGAGATCGCTGGGTTTTGGCGACCTTTCTTTTTGTCGAGTTCTCGTAGATCACCTTCATCACTCACTTCGTATTCGATGAGGTGTGGCTTAGAGGCCTTGCGTAAGAAGAGTGTGATAGAGAGGGCCACACCCGCGAAGATAGCGTAGTCGAGCCGAGTGATGAGTGTGGCAGTAAAGGTGCTGATGATGACGAGGGCATCATCATGGGTGGCACGTAGACAGATCCGGATTTGGTGCCATTTGATGAGAGAGATGGCGATGCCGATGACGAGGCCTGAGAGTGAGGCTTTGGGGATGTGTTCTACAATTGGAAGCTCAACCAGCGCCCAAAAACCGAGCAAGCAGATTAGGGCGCAATAGATCGAGGCAAAGCGGCTTTTTGCTCCAGAGTCGTAATTGAGGGCTGAGCGGGTGAGTGAGCCAGATGCTGGCATAGGGGAGAGTAGGGATGCTCCTAGGTTAGCGATGCCAACGGCAAACATGTCTTGGTTTACGTCTGGTCGTTCGCCACTGCGCGAGCCGAGTGACTTGCCCATTACCGTGTTTTCTAATGACGCTAGAAAGGAGATGGCAAAAGCAACCCCGAAAAGTATAGAAATAGTATCAAAATCGAAGGTCGGTAGGCTGGGGGAGAAGGAGAAATCATTGAAGGGAGCGAAGGTGGCAACTTCTGAGAATACTGCAGGCGCAAACGTTTGTAGTAGGTAAGTTACCAGTGTGCTGACCGTGAGGCAGATTGCAAAATTAGGCAGGGCTGCAAGCCGTTTTTGCATGTAAAGGTAGAGGGCTAAAGTTCCGCCACCAAGAAGGAAGGGTTGCCATTGGTAGGATCGCCAGAAAGATCCCATCGCTTGGACAATAGAAAAAAAGGTTTTAGCGCCAGCCTCACTCATAGGTTCGGCTACCCCTAGGATGTGCTTCATCTGATTAGTCATAATCAGAATGGCTGCACCAGTGATGTAGCCGACTAACACACTGCGGCTGACGTATTGCAAAAGGTCCGCTACTTTAAAATACGCTCCAGCGACCGAGAGAGCGCCAACCATGAAGACTAAGAGCGGCATCATTAGCATCTTGCTCTGCATGTCGACCTCTGGGTGGGAGACAAAAAAACTAAAGACCATGAATGCGGTCGCATTGGTGGGGCCTAGAATAGTGAAGCGAGAACTCGCGAAAATAGGTGCCAGAACTCCAGCAATGATAGCGCAAATAATCCCGTAGTAGATTGGGAGTTCCGCAATGGCTGCGTAGGCCATCCCTTGAGGGAGAGTCAGCAATGCAACATTGAGCGCCGCTTTGCTGTCGGCTCCGATATTGCGGGGGTTTAAATCTCCTAGGGAGTGGCGAATAGGAAACGGATCCAGCGCATTTTCTCGGAAGAATGTGCTGATATTACGCCAAAGATTTCTGAAGGGGTGACTGTGCTTAGCCATGAGGACTGTGAGTTATTTTCTACGCGCGCGCAGGAAGAGGTAAATACCCAGAATGAGGGCGAGAATGTTGGGCATCCAGTAGAGAATTGTTGCGAGGTTGCCTGAGTCAGAATCGCTCTTTCCTGCGAAAATGTGGAAAAGAAAGTAGCCTAAACCGATGGCTATAGAAAGTGCGAAGCCGCTGGAAGATTCCTTGCGTCGAGATGACATCCCCAGCGGTACTCCAACCAACGCGAAGGCAATACATGCGAGTGAGTACGATTGGCGGTGGGTGATTTGGTTCTTAAACTCGGCGACTTTTTCAGGCTCAAGATTGGGATTATCCTGCAGGTATTGCGAGATCTCAGCATTCGTCATCCAGGACGCCTTGATGCGCTTTTTGTTTTCTAGGCTGAAGTCGAAGATCACAGGGTTGACTGCTGATACTGTGATGGGTGTGTGGATACCGTTTTTGTCCACAGTCTCAATCGTTGCGTCCTGAAGTTTGAGCTGGAGTTGTCCTTTGGTGACGTCGATGTCTAAGTGCGCGCTTTCAGCGTAGGTATAGAGCTTCTCTCTGTATGCTGTGCTTTCGTCACCAATATCGTGGATATGCACCCCGTAAAGCATGTCACCTTCGCGGGCGCGGACATAGATACGTTTACCGTTGAGTTGGGTCTGAACAACACCTGGATCAAGGAATTTATTGGGGTCTTCTTTGACCGCTTTGATCAAGAGTTCCTTCACATTTACCTTTGCCTCAGGAGCAATTTTGACGTTGAGCCAATAACAAAACCCAGAGAGTAGGATGGCTGAGGCAAATACTGGTAGAGCAATGCGGGGGAGACTACGCCCAGCCATACGCATGCCGACTAGTTCGTTGTCTGCAGAGAGGCGTCCGAATACCAACATCACAGCAGCTAAGAAGCTGAATGGGATAGTGAACATGAGCGAAAACGGCAAAATGCTGAATATGAACTCTAAAATAAGGTAAGGCGATGGATGCTTTCCTACAAAGAGTGGGCGAGCTTCCTTAAAGATGTTACCCAGTAAGAAGACCCCACTGAGGATAAGCACGGCAAAGATTGTGGTGCTTATGATTTGTTTTCCGATGTAGCGATCTGCTGTTAGCATTGGTTCCGCCATAATCAGCATAAGCTTCGCTGGTGTCGAGAGTTGGTTTGAGCTTTTTTAGGAGGAAGAACCTTGTGAGGGCTCAGCATTGATTTATTTTTTAGGCTCTTCAGATTCGGTGAGCTTATGAAGCCTGAGCATGCTAGGTCTTGGTAGCGGGAGCTGTCGAGCTCGGTCACGATTACTGCCCAACGTTTCCCACTGGAGGATATAACGCGCGGAATTCTTTCTCGGGTTTCCAATGTCGGATGCCCGCCGGATGCTCATTCCTGGGAAATCACTCTGCACCCGGTTCAATACAGCCGGATACTCCCGGACACGCTCGATCTTTCGATCGAGCGGTTTCAACGTTTTCTCGTCGAGCACCAGATAACCACTTCCGTAATCACGGTGACGATAGCTCATGGTGAGCACCCCGGGCTCCCGCCTGGACAATCCACTGATACGAATACCAATAAAGCCCATACTGCCTCTCCCGCTTAATTTCACAGGCTTAGTCCAGTCGGTCAGAATATGGGGTTGCCACTTTCCCTTGTCCGGACGCGTGACATAGATCTGCATATTTCCGTTCGCATCGGATTTATGATAGTTGATTACTGGTCGCTTGTTGTCGTCGAAGCTGAGTTTCGCGCCGCCGTTGATAATTCCACCGCCGCTCGGGATGGGGTCGACCCAGAGCGCCTGATTACCGATTTTCATAGGAAGTGTCACCTTCTTTCCAAAAGCCGACTCCCAGTGGACCAGGTCCTTGCTCCGGGCGTAGGACAGGTGATGGTTGGTGGCACAGTCCGGGGTATCCCGCCAGACCCACACGGTGTGGAACATACCGTCGGGACCCAGCACCGGCAAACTCGGGTAGGCATTCATTTTCCCCTTTCCATCAAGCAGCGGCGCATCGAACAACCGCGACCAGGTCTGCGACCGCGGGTCATACTTGTTGTAAATATTAACTCCATTGCCAGAGCCACCATGGCGGTAAGTGAATATCAGTATTCCGTTATGATCGTTCAGGAAACGTGGGTAGGTCGCCCGACTCTCCAGCTTGCCTATCATAGGAAATTGCTTGAGTGTTGAGATGTTTCCCGGTTTTTCCGTGCGAAAATAGATCAGCTTCACGGCGTGCATATTCCCAGAGACATGCAGGTGGCCACCGCTATCGACCGCCATAGTGATATAGTTATGTGAGTCCCATCCCACCTGAGTGGGCAGGACCTTGGTCTGCCAAGTGTCCGAATCCACGGTACGCGAGGCAATGGTCATGCGGCGTTGGTAATCGTAGTAAGCTACATACTGAAGCGGTCCATCCGTTAACAAACAAAACCCCACCGGAAACCCCGCTGGAACCGTGGCGATATCGATTGATTTATCAAGCTTGAACTGCGAAGCTGCAGAGGCTGGGGTGAGTGCGCCCAACACCGCCGCAACTAGGAAAAATAAAGATACGATAATTCTCAACATACGGTATAATACGGCCTGGCAGCGTTTCTTTGTCCATAAAAACGATTTTTCTTTGGCAGGGGATTAACCGCTATACCGACGCGTCGATATCAACAAGTGGCCACCGTGTGGAAATATTGCCTAGGCCTTATCCAATAGTGAAGTGATTCACCTCTATTTTACTTTGATGTTTTACTCCAGCGACTAGGTTTCATCCATGAAGACCTTCCTGCTGTTGATCAGCGCACTCATTTTCCAACTGCCCACTACCGCAG
>JBLHPP010000010.1:0-20328 GCA_047624385.1 Crocinitomicaceae bacterium | reverse complement strand
GAGATGTATTAGAACGTGAATGTTTCCAGCTTCTTCATGCCCAGTCTGAAAACTGAACACTAGCAACTGAAAACTGGCTTCACTATTCCATTGCCTTCATGGCAGTGGTGATTTCGAGAAGTTCTGCGGTGATCGCGCCCTGACGGAGTTTGTTGAACTGGAGTGTGAGTTCATCTTTCATGTCATTGGCATTGTCGGTAGCCGACTTCATGGAAACCATTCGAGCCGAGTGCTCGGAAGCACGGGATTCGACAAGCATTTGGTAAACTTGGAAGTTGACGTACTGTGGAAGGAGTGAGTCGAGAACCTTCTCAGGAGACGGCTCGAATGTGTAGTCTTTCGCAAGCGCTGCAGCTTTGTCAGTTTCACCGACTTGGCCTTTTCCTACGCCTTCATATTCTTGCTTTTCACCAAGCGAGCTAGACTCGATTGGGAGAAGCTGTACCACTTTTGGCAATTGCACCATGGTGGATTTGAAGTCGTTGAATGCTACTTTGATAGAGTCATAGTCACCACTGAGGAATTGCTCGATGAGGTACTTTGAGATCGGCCGGGCTTCAGCGAATGGAACTGGGTCCACCACGACGAAGTCTGCCTTGATGTCATTGCCCGCCTTCATGAGGTTGATACGAAGCTTGCGACCTACTGTTACGTAGTTTGTCTCACCAGTGTGGGCATTGTTGACCTCCTTGAGGAGGTTTCCATTGAAACCACCACAAAGGCCTTTGTCTGCGGAGATTACTAGCGTCAGAGTCTTCTTGCCGTCACGCTTCTCGAGGAGCGGGTGAGCATTCTCATCCACGTTTTCCTTAAGATTGACGAGCACTTTGTTGAGCTCATCGGCGTAGCCACGACCAGCGAGTGCCTGGTTCTGAGCCTTTTTCATTTTGGCTGCAGCAACAAGCTCCATCGCGCGGGTTATCTGCGCTGTGTTTTTCACCGATTTAATACGGCGACGAATGTCTCTCAGGTTTGCCATTATTTTTTCTTAAGTAGCGAGTAGCAAGTAGCGAGTAGCCAGCTGAACTCTAAGCCGGGCTTGCGCCCAGGCTATTATAATTAGTTAGAATTACTTCCAAGATCCTTTGAAGTCTTCGATTGCCTGTGTGAGACCGGACTTGACTGCATCAGTGATCGCTTTGTCGTCAGCGATTTGCTGCAGAACATCCGCCTTGCGTGTGGTGAGGAATTCCTCGAACGCCGCTTGGAATTCACAAATACGATCAACGTCAACATCATCGAGGAAGCCGTTCTGCATTGCGAAGAGCACAGCCACCTGCATCTGCATGGAGAGTGGTGAGTACTGGTTCTGCTTGAAGAGCTCAACAATACGTAGACCACGGTCAATCTTACCCTTAGTCACGTCGTCGAGATCAGATCCGAACTGGGCGAATGCCTGGAGTTCGCGGAACTGAGCCAGATCAAGCTTAGTAGTACCTGCAACCTTCTTAGTCGCCTTCGTCTGTGCGGATGAACCGACACGGGAAACGGAGAGACCAACAGAGATCGCTGGGCGGATACCTTGGTTGAAGAGGTCAGTCTCAAGGAAGATCTGACCGTCAGTGATGGAAATCACGTTGGTTGGGATGTATGCGGATACATCGCCAGCCTGTGTCTCAATGATTGGAAGTGCTGTGAGTGAACCACCACCAGCATTCTCAGAGAGACGTGCAGAACGCTCAAGAAGTCTGGAGTGAAGGTAGAATACGTCACCAGGATACGCCTCACGTCCAGAAGGACGCTTAAGAATGAGCGATACCTGACGGTATGCTACAGCGTGCTTAGAAAGGTCATCAAATACGATGAGACAGTCGCGGCCTTTATCCATGTGGTACTCAGCTACGGCGCAACCTGTGTAAGGTGCAAGGTACTGGTTAGCCGCGGAATCAGAGGCAGATGCGGAAACGATAGTTGTGTACTTCATCGCGTCTGCTTCTTCGAGAGTCGAGATGATACGGGCAACGTTGGACTGCTTTTGGCCGATAGCGACGTAGATGCAGTACATTGTCTTGTAGCCAGGAAGTTTGCCTGCTTCAGCAGCCTTGTTCTGGTTGGCCTGGGAAATGATCGTGTCGATCGCGATAGTGGTCTTACCAGTAGCACGGTCACCGATGATAAGTTCACGCTGACCACGGCCGATTGGAACCATTGCGTCAATCGCCATGATGCCAGTCTGAACTGGCACTGAAACTGATTTACGCTTGATGATACCTGGAGCAATTTTCTCAACTGGGTATTCAACGGTGTCAGCAACATCGCCTTTACCGTCGATAGGAGCACCGAGAGTGTCGATCACGCGACCGAGAAGGTTTTCACCAACTGGTACGGAAAGAAGCTCACCTGTGCACTTACACTCGTCACCTGCTTTGAGGTGGAGGTATTCACCGAGAAGAACAACACCGACTTCACCTTCTTCAAGGTTAAGTGCGAGACCTGTTACTCCGCCTGGGAATGCGATCATTTCGTTGAGTTGAACGTCGCTAAGACCTTCTACTTTGGCCACACCATCACCGATTTCACGGATGGTGCCTACGTTGCTTTTGCCGACTGAGGTCGTGACGTTCGCGATCTCTTGTTCGAGTTCCTGAAGAATGCTGCTCATATCTTACTGTTGGTTGATTGGTTAAATTGCCCTGAAGTGGGATTCGATTTGGATTGGGTTAAAACGCGTTGGAGATAGCATCGAGACGGCCTTTTACTGTACCGTCCCACACGTCGTCACCTTTGCGGATGCGAATTCCACCCAGAAGGGCAGAGTTAATGTTGTATTCGAATGTCAGATCGCTGCCGTGTTGCTTTGTAAGCTTGGCTACGATACCTTTCTTAGTCGCATCGTCGAGCTCAGCAGCACTGTCAACTGTGACGTGCTTCTTGGCTAGATCGAGCTCAAGCTGGCGCTTGAGAGTGACTAGGATGCCATGGAAATTACGCGGTTTCTTTTCAGCTACAGTCTTGACGACTTTGCTGAATTTCGCTTCGTCGAGCTTGCCGTCGACACTACATAGGCGGTAGAGCCGGCGTGCTGAGGAAACTGCGTCTTTAGATATTTTCATGGATTATAATGGCGATCGACGTTTGAAAAATTGTGGCGTGGGGATTAGCCCTCGACGCTTGCGAGTGCTTCCTTATTGATACGCTCGTTGTCGTCTTCGGTAAGAACCTTACCAGTAACGGTAGCTGTAGTAGCAGCGACGAGGCGACCGAAGTCTTGCTTGAGCTCGGAGACCATTTGGTCGCGCTCAGCTTTAGCATTTACTTGTGCTTTATCGAGGATGCCTTGCGCCTTAGCGATTGCTTCCTGAGTCTTCTCTTCGGAAAGAGTAGCGGCACTTTCTTTAGCTTCTTCTACCAGACGCTTTGCATCAGCGTTAGCCTTATCAAGAGCCGCAGTAGTGCGCTCCTCAGATTCAGCCAACTGTGTCTCAATGCGCTTTAGCTTTTCTTCACCTTCTGCAATGCGCTTTGAGCGTTGCTCAAGCATTGCCATGATAGGGCCAAAGGCAAACTTCTTCAGAACGATGATCACAATGATGAAGTTGAGAACCTGAAAGCCGAAAGGCAACCAGCTCACGCCGAATGGTTCAGTGAGGTCAGAGATTATTCCTCCAGATGCTAGTAATGTGATCATTATCGTAAAAGTTTTTTGATGTGATTGAGTAGTAAAACTCGCTGCTACTCATCAAGCAGCAGCGAGTAAAATTCGTTTCTTAGTAGAATTAACTAAGGAAGAGAGTGAGGATGAAGATACCCTCACAAAGAGCTGCAAGAATGATTGCAAGTGTGAGGATAGGACCTGCTGCGCCTGGGTTACGACCAGTTGCTTCAGTTGCTTTGAATCCTACGAGGCCGATGCCGAGTGCTGCACCGAGTGCTGCGAGTGCTATTGCGATTGATCCTGTCATAATGGTGTATTGGTTAGTTTGTTTGTTGTTGTTTTCCGGAACCCCCCACGGTCGTAATGCTATGAGTCTGATTCCTGAGATTGTTTAGAAATATTAGTGTGCTTCCTCTTCGTCGTGATCGCTGTGCTCACAGATGAGCTTTAGGAAGACAGCACAAAGGAGAGTGAACACGAGCGCTTGAACGCCGCCTACGAGAAGCTCCATGAAGTAGAACGGGAGGGACGTGGCCCAACCAGCCCAAACACCACCGATACCCATGAGCGTTTCGAGAGTCTGCTCACCACCGTAGATGTTACCGAAAAGTCGGAAGGAAAGAGCCACTGGGCGAATTGCGATGGAGATCATTTCAAGAACACCAACCAAGCCGAAGATAAGAATCATTGCTGGAACCATCAACCCTTTGAAGTCACCTTTAGGAGCGAAGATGTGCGCGATGAAACCTTTGAAGCCATTCTCTGTGATCGCCCAGTAAAACCAGAGTAATGCGAAAGTAAATGCCATCGCCGCAGTCATGTTGACGTCTGCGTTACCTCCACGGAGGAGCGGTGCGTGTACGTGACCGTGAGCATCGACATTCCAACCGATCGTGCCAACACCTGGGATGAGACCCATGTAGTTAGAAATGATAATAAGAAGGAAAGTAGAACCGAAGAACCAGAATGTGCGCTTAGCGAGCTTATCACCGAGGATACCTGCAAAGAAGTTATAGAGGGACTCAATCACCCACTCAGCAAAGTTCTGAAAACCAACAGGAATCATCGAAAGCTTGCCAGCGCCTGCGCGACAGAAAAGAACGATAACGAGCACTGAAAGCCAAGTCATCACGTAGGAGTTTGTGAGGAATGTAGCGCTCTGATGAAGAGCTACTGCATTCTTCGGAAGCATAGGCGCCTCGTGCTTTTCATGGCTTTCAGCATTCGCTTCACCGGCATGCTCGGTAGCAACGTGCTCGACGTGTGTTGCCGCAGAATGCGCATCGTGATGCTCATCAGCAACAGCAACAGGAAGTCCCAATGCAAAACAAAGGAAAAACAGTGATAGGAAAGTCGTTTTCTTGGCCATGGATTTAAATCGCCATTACGGCGAGCGACTGGTCAATAACCTCCTCACGAAAAGCGAGCAAGTCTATTTGTGAAATTTTTCACAAAGTCTGATTAACTCTTTGGAAATAAGCACTTTCCCGAGGAATTTTCTACGTCATCATTTTGGCCATCCTTTGTTAGGAGAACTTAAGAATGGCAGCGGCAAGCAACCCTAACCTCACCAGTCAGTTTTATAGCTATCTGCGAGTCGACGTTTGGCCTCAGCTCCCTCATACACTTTGATCCCATCTACTCCATAGATGGCCACCGGCTCAAAGACCCCGAGCTTTATTCCCTGATTCATCAAAGCCTCCGCCGAGAGACATAATCTCCCTGCCCGATCTTCAAGCACAAAACCCACTCCCGCTCCAGCCTGATAGGAACGGTAGACCACTTCGGTGCAGGCCAAGCGGTCAGATTGGCGGAAATCGAACACGAAATCGTAACGCTTCCCCGTGTGACTCATTGCGCACTTCACAGCTTCGACCACTTTTTCCGCTGGCAGTTTCGACCGCAGAATCGTGAAGGCATCGACAGCCAAAGTCTCTGTGAGCGCTCGAAAGTGCACGCCATCCTTTTTAGCCTCCACCACATTCACTCCCTCTGGGACATCGTCAAAAATGCCCAAGCTTTCACGCTGCTCCTTGCTGCCAATGTAAAAGGCGGCATGCGGCCAAAACCCTGGGAGAAAGAGATTACTCATCGCCTCATCATGCCGAGTCACAATGACATCACCCGGTTGCAGAATAGCCCAAGCCTTTGCCAAGACCCGCGGAGTCACCCGCTTACCAGATTTTTGAATTGCTAGAATTGGCTGCTTCACCTCCGCAATCACCTTGCCACTCATGCTAAACATCTGAAACATCACATTCCGATAGCTAGAATAGTGTCTGCGGCGAAATGAAAAAATCCGATACTGTAATTGTCGCTTTAAATAGACCGCCTTACTCCGCCTGACAAAGGGAAGTTCTGACTCTAGCACCTCTATCAGCTCACGCATCCTCCCACCTTCTTTCCTCAGAGCCATTACCTCATCCGAATGTAGCTCCCAGAACAATGTCGCCTCATAAAACCTCCACATCCTACGTGGAGAGGTAAGATTCTTATACATACGAGAAAAGCTCTTAGCTTCGATACCGTACCTCAGCTCGGCCTCATCCAGCTTTTTCCACACCAAAAACCTGTCGCCCGCCAGGTCCACGATAAACTCGGCAGCTCGCATCAAAACACAAGCTGCAGTATATGCCACAGCGAAAGCACGCAAACAAGCATCCCAGTCTTCCTCATTATTACAATAGGGCTCTAGCTCAGCAATACTACTCAGTAATACAATACGGAGCCTCAAGTATTGCCGATAACGATCCCGCAGCCGTTCATCCTCATCTGGTAAAAAATAGCCGCGTCGTTGCGCGGAGAGGACATCATCTAACAAACCCGCCAAATCTTCCTGAGACGGAATTCCTTTAGTAGCCGAAACCACTAACTCCAAAACCCCATCATAATCTTCTTTCGCCAACGACATTGCGCTGGTGAATCTGCGATTTAACAACTCATCATGTCAACTCATAAGCTATATATATCAGCGTATAACAAATACTAACAAAGTCAATTACCCTATATGAAAAGATCTAGAGCTCGCGTATACTACGGGAAGATAGATGTTGGCAAGCTAAAAACCCCATATTTCATATAGGATTTTTTCTACTCTTTTTCCCTTTACAAACAAGGGAAACTTCGCGAAAAGTATAGCGCTATGAATAAAGCTCAACTTGTAGAATCAATCCAAAAGAACCTCGGGAAGGACGCTACTAAGCGTGCTGCTGAAGACGCTCTTTCCGCCGTCCTTACATCAATCGCTAAAGGCGTTAAGAAAGATGAGAAAGTCCAACTTATCGGTTTCGGCACTTTTGAAGTGAAGAAGCGTGCAGCCCGCATGGGCCGCAACCCTAAGACTGGCGAGTCAATGAAGATCAAAGCGTCTAAGACGGTTGGCTTCAAGGCTTCATCCACACTCAAAGGATCTCTCTAATCCCTTTACCTAAAGGATTTATCAACCCCACTATCATAAGATAGTGGGGTTTTTTATTGTCTAGAATAAAGCCTGTTTAGCGCTTACCTTGGCGCATTTCTCTGAGCATTTGTTCTACAGAAATCACTTCCCCACTCGCCTCCCAAGCATCCACATTAGCACGAATTATCACTAGGGATTGACGGACACCATCACGCTTTTTTTCCCATTCTGGATAGTCCTTCACCATAGTTAAATAGCGATGTGCTAGCTGATAAGCAATCTGTCTATCAGCCTTCTCCCCATTCATTTCTGGACGATTTCTTTGCCAAGTAATCTCACTTAACCTCTCTACAGACGGTGCAGAAACAGCCAGAACCCGTGTGAACCCGGCAAAAACACGAGAATAATTTGCCATGGCATCTTCATTTATTCCCCTCAAATCATAAGATTTAGCTAAAAGATACCAGACCCTCGAGCGACGATAGGCGAATTTATTTTTTGACAGGTACTCTTTAGCCTCATCTGTTAGTATATCCCACGACTGGAGATTGGAGAGAACCTCTATAGATTCGTACATAACTTTTTCAAGTAATTGCTCATCTTCCCCGCAGCGCTCAAGCATGCCAGTAATCATTATCCGTGCTTGCTGTAAATCAGACTCTGTCGCGGATACCCTTAAAGACTTCAGTGTACCCAGACTGGCAAGATGTTGCTGGCGAATCAAATCAGACGAGCCCGCTTCAGTGAAATGCCCACGAGCCAACTGAGGGAAATTCTCATCCATCAAATACCATTCGCCCAGAGCCAAATCGATGTAGCCTGGAAGCTTAACTTCGTTGGCCTGCAGTGAGAGTTGGGCATACATACCGCGGATGGTAGCATCGTAGTATAATTTTCGACCCCAACTTGTATGCGCTTGATCAAGACCTACAGCATAGACCTCAATGAGAGCAAACCACTGCACCAAACTAAAGCGGGAAAGCTCATGAGAGCTAAACTGTAACTTAAGCTCCGAAGGCTTCATTCCTGCGTCAATTCTAGCCCAGATCAAAGAGCTCGCAGCATCACGCACACCAGCTTCTTTTGCTGCATCACAAGCAGACTGAAGAACCAGTTCGAGCCTCTTTATTCCACGATCTAACTCACCAGCATCTTTCAATGCGGCCATTGCCGCCGAGGCTACCTGAGCAGCGTAGGGGGAATCCGGATATTTCTGAAAAAACGTGTCGTAGTACGGCAGGCACTTTTCCATGTTCAAGTTGGGCTCCCCTGCTATTTTCTCACGTCCATAAAAGGCGATTAGATAGAACATGACTTCTTGCTCCAGCTCTAGCAAGTCGGAGGATTTGGCCAACTTGAGAGAATCTAGATACAAGATTTCTGCTGTCTCCCGTTCTCGCAGGATAGCTGATATTCGAGCTAAAAGTAGGTCTGCCTGAACACGCAATGACGCAACCATCTCAGATTTTCGCATCTCCTCCAATCGCTTCTGAGCCTCTAGGTACGATGATGAATCGAAATCTAACATCGCGAGCTCATATTGAGCATAGTCATGGACCACACCAAGCGTGGTGATTATTTCCATGAGAATCGAGCGTGCCTGAGCAGCGTAGCCCAGACGGGCGTAGCTCACCGCTTGGAAGTACCGTACGGACTTCGCATGCTCCCCATCTGGATAAATCTCAAAATACTTGGCTGCTAGGCTCAAACTCCGCTGATACTCACCTAAAAAACAAGTCGAACCAGCCATCACATAAAGTCGGTCTTCATTTTGCTCCCCATCTCCACTCGAATCTACCTCTAACAATGCTAAAGCCTCTGCATATTGGCCAGCATCGAAAAGGCTGCTTAGCTCTAGCAATTCAATCGCGCTTAGATATTCTCCATTTGGAAATTTAGATTTGTAGAGGGCGGCATCTGCGCGTGCCAGATAGATTTGATCGAGCTCAAAATGCGTTACGGTACAGCTGTACAACCATTCTGACAATCTGGCCGACTGAGGGAATTGCTCGATGAGCTGACTGAGGAGATTACCGCGCTGCTGTGCTGATTGAGCATAGGCGTATTGCTCAATCGAGCGCGCTACTAGAACTGAGCTGTAGCCAACAGAACCTGATGTATCTAGCTTGGCTGTCGGCTGCGCACTGAGCCATGGTAGGACTCTAAGTAGGGACTGAGTACTTTTTACATTACCATTATCAGAGAATTTTTGAGCCGTATTGCTCAATTCTTCCAAAAACACATCTGAGTCACCTTCTAATTTTGGAGTCAACTCAGTCAACCAAGCTAAGAGAACTAACTCTTGCTCTGGAGAAAACCTATCAGCCGACGCCCCATATACATCTAGCACAACTTTACAGAGAACTGCAGTCGCTATCTTGAAGCGTTTACGCCCGTCCACGGCCTGCTGTAAATAGCTCAAAGTCTCGGCATCTACAGGTGAGGACCGGTGCAATGAGCATGTGGCCAAATTCAGCAGTAGACTACCGTGGTCGTACACATCGCTGATTTGATTTCGCTCTACTAAGAATGCTGCATACGCTGCATAAGCGGCGTCGAATTGCCTCAGCGCTTGGTAGCACATTCCCATGCGCAAAAGACTGATACGGACATACGGGTTTTGATCATCTGGCGAACCAATAAAATTTCGGCACCTTTCAAAATCATTCAGCGCCTTCTGATAGGAACCCTCACGCAACTCCGCACCACCGGCCTTTGCCAGCTCCATTTGGCAAAGCCCCATGCTGAAAAGGAGCTTACCATATAATCCCTCTGAGACTCCGGCGGCTTGCTCAGCATTATCGATTTCAGAGAACACAGAATAGGCCAATTGCCATTGTTCATTCTGCATCAAGCTCACCGCCCGGCGAAGCTGCTCATTCTCAGTTTCTAGGGCGCATACCACTGGGCTCGCTAGTGCTAATAATACCGCTATGACCCAAATCTGTAATGGCTTATTCATTTCTAATTTAACTTATAGCACAGGGAAATTCTTAGACCACATAGAGCGAAAAAAAGAAACCAATGGCCTTAGACCAAAAACACCCGTCCACAAAAATGGAACGGGTGCGTGAGTAATTTAATTTTTCGGGTGCTTACTTCTTCAGACCAGGGGCATCATCGGCCGTGAACTTGAGAAACTCGTTATACTTAGCCGGAAGCGCCACACCGGCACCCATGCCAGCCTTACTGTAAAGACGTGTCAAAGCATTCGCCTCAGCCAGTAAACGATGGCCAGGTGAGTAAATATCTTCATCTTCCGTCTTCCAAAGCTTCATCGCAGTTTTCACTTCAGGCATAGACTGGTACACACGGAGTGCTCCATGTGCTGATTCGCGGACAATTTCCTCTGATTTCGAAAAATCAGCAGTCATTGCGTGAGCATACATATTCAGAGCATCAGTCTTGCGGCCCAGAGCCTCTAGGGCCGTGGCTTGGCAATAGGCAATCTGTGCACGCTGAGAGATCGGGACACGCTTGTTTTTCCACTCGCCAGCAAGTCGATCAAGCCGATCCCAAGCCTTCGAGTTAAGCGCTTCCCAAAATTTATACACTTCCACCTGCTTGAGAAGATCTGGGCGAATCAGGTTCTCAGTGCGGTAGTCAGCTACTGCTTTAACGAGTTCGTCTGTCTTCAGTTGCTTACGAAGACATTCAAGCTGGTAGAAACCGGAGAGGGTGAAGTGGTTATCTTTGATTGGTTGGAACTTCTTGTAACGCTCCATCACTTCACCAAACTTGGTGTGAGCTTCGCTATACTTACGGTCTTCGAAAAGAGACATCGCCTCTGTGTATTCTTTCGGCTCCGTGATATAGACTGAAGCAACAGAGTCTCGACGCTTACTTTTAACATCCACGGATCTCATATTATTCACATAGAAGATATTAGTTTTTGATGCACCCATAAGGAACACTTTTTCGTATTTACTATCGGCCGTGATGAGGAAACCTTCTATCGCAATTCGATCAGGTTGTTGAGCTGAAACATACAGAGTGGAGCCAAAGATGGCTACCATGAGCATTGTGAGTAATTTCATATTCTTTCTTAAATATTTTTGTTAGTTGGCGCTCACAACTTCTTAGTCAGTGGCGCCAGATAATTCGATTCAATCAATACTGGACTAATTATTTTCCTTTTCCTTTTGCGCAAAGGTCTGAATCTTCCCGCTATCTTCCCACTTCATGACTCGAGCATCAATACGCTTCCAAGTGGTGCGCACATTTTCAGACATTTCATCTTTGTGCTCATCAAATGCGGCGCGTGATGACTTGATGTAGCGCGCGGCCACTTCGTATGCCAGTTGTTGCTTCGATCTACCGTCCTTTGCTGCGGTACCATGATCCCACATAAGCGCGGTGGCACGATCCATTGCAGGCACTGAGACATCCCAGTTTGACCTGTTATTTCCCGCTAAGTTTGAATTTATTGCGATACATTTAAGGTAGTTATTTTGCTCATCGTATGCCTGTGCGAGGAGTTGCTGCATGAGCGTGCGCTCTTTGGTGTGCACCTCCAGATAGAGTGTGCCTTCTTCGACCACCTTGTTCCATTTACTCTGTTTAGCGTAGATCTGAACCATCCGTGAATGCGCTTTAGCAAGATTTTTCTTTGTTGTGTCCTTTTGCTTAAGGACATCTTGCATCATCCCGATGGCTGAATTCATCTCAGCTTGGCTTCCAGCTTTACCGTAGATGTCAGCAATACCAAACTCTGCGATCTCTCGGCCATTGAGTTCGGGACGCTTCAAACGCTCCTGATAATATGCCAGAGCCTGACGTGGTGCAGTGGACTTCGTGCGGAGATAGTCACCTATTCGCACAAGAACGAAGTTAGAGAGTTTCTCTACCGGATAAGCAGTCTTCAACTCCTTGAAGGATGCATTAATACGCGCCTGGTTGCGACTTATGAGAGCTTCATCTTTATCTTCACTCGCAGTCTTGAGAGTGTCTTCGTATACCCCAATCACCGCAATGCGAAGCATAGCGAGTGTCCGAATATCTTTGGAATCTATATCTGGGAAAGTGTAGTAGTGATTCTTAAGCTTGTCGGCAGCGTCTGAAGGCTCGTGGCCTTTTTTCTTAAGACTTTGGAGATAGTACTTGGTGTAGGAACCAATGGCACCTTCTAGGCCGGCAGGATTCTTAAGCTTCGCCATTTCAGATATCACGCCTTGCACGTTGCCCAATGCCTCGTCAAAGCGGCCAGCCTCAATCAATGCTGGAAAACCAGCGACTGCGACTTGAGCCTTGTATGGAGAATCTTGGAACCCCTTCCAGAACTCGTCATAGTAAGGGATAGCATCCTTCATGTTAGGGTTAGGCGCTTTGCCAATTTTCTCGGCACCGATAATTCCCACCAGATAGTAGAGTGCCTCACCTTGAATAATCTTATTGTCACGCACCTTAGAAAGCTCAAGAGCCTTAAGATAGTATTGCTTAGCTTCGTCAAGCTTACCTAAACTCTGGAGCACGTTACCCTTGAGGTTGTGGGCTGCATCTTCGATGTTAGAGCCAGCGAACTCAGATTCGATACGTGCGAGGTACACCAATGCTGGCTCGTACTCGCCTTCAGAGAAATGCACATTTGCACGATCGTAGAGAGCGAATGGCAAAAACATGTTCACGCCTGGATCAGGATACTCTTTAAGGAAGGCATCGAGTTTCACGCCCGCCTTCGCCCACATCTGTAGCTGAGCAAGGTTAGATGCTTCAAAGTAGCTCGCCGCGAGGCGGAAGTCGCTCTCTTTATACATCTTGAGGTGGTCCACCAAGAATGGATGAGCCTCAAGGAATTTACCTTGGTAAAACTTAGAACCCCCGAGAACATGCAAGCAAATATCATGCTGTATTGATGGCTTCGGAAGATCATCAATCATATTGCCAGCCACTATCTCACACTTTTCATACTCACCACTCGCAAAGAGTGAGGAAAGCATCATGCTACGTACAGACTCACAGTGATCGCTATCTGGGAAACTATTGAGGAATATTTGTCCGTAATGCTCGGTAATAAAAACCTCACTAATGACGGACGATGTACGCACCAAGTTGTATAGATTTTCTTCACGTCGCTCAGACTTGTTGAAATACAGCTCTATCTGTTCGTACGCGCCGAATGCCCCACGTGTGTTACCGTTAGATTCGTGAGTGAAAGCCAAGGCTGTGAGGGCAAGAACCTCTGGAGGATCTCCTGCACGGTCTTTGGTGCGGAGATCGCTGCTCCACTTGTCGATCCGTTCCTTATAGATCAAATCTGAACCGTCCTTGATCCCTGAACGAGAATAAAGCACAAGTTTTTCCTTAATGACGCCTAACTCGCCAAGAGCAACCTCAGTGCCTGGGATCAATGCGAATAAATTATATGCAGCCTCTTCCATACCCACCTCGAGAGCTTCTGTCGCTAATTTCTGGAAAAAGGGACCAAACTGCACCATCTGAAATGGGCGCAGAGTGATTGCTGAGCGGTTTTGATTGAGAAAATCAATAAGAGCGCGCTCATTTTCGGTTATAATTACAGCCTTTGTGAGAGCTTGAAATGCTGTGACAATAGCCGCATTTGGAGTATTCCAGCGATCTTTATTCTTCAGAGCTGTCTCAAAATATGCGATCCCTTCGACGATCTGCGGTTCTTCGATTTTGAAGTGGCAAATCGCCATATTGATGTTGAACATCCCAGAGTTGAACGAGTCCTTCTTTTCCCGTTCAGCGAGGAATTTCTTATAGCTAGTGATGGCTTCAGCGAACTCCTCTACCGCTTGGTGTGCTTGGCCTTTATAAAGAATAGACTTCTTGTGGTAAGGATTCTTACCTATGTCATCTGACGGGCACTTATAGCAATTTGTAAACGATTCTTTCGCTAGGGTAGCATAATCGACTGCCTTACCCATGTTCTCTTCGCCTCCAAGGCGCTTAAAACTCGTAGCCAACTTAAGCTCGGCAAAACCTTTGTTGTAATAAATAACCCCGAAACGCCCGCCAAAAAGACGCTTGCCGCGCTCGCCGTAGGCTTCAATGATTTTAGCAAAGATTCCTTGCGCTTGTTCCCAATTAGATTCACGCATCGCTTTGATGCCTAAGGGCACCTCTTCCTGGATATCTAGAGCACTTACTTGTGTTGGGGCCATACCAAGGAGTGACGCCCCAGCTAGAGTAAAGGCCATTGTTAAAGAGTGATGAGTTTTCATGTGTGTCTGAGGAAAAGTTGAGTTTTGATAAAAAGGCGAAATCCGCGGAAAACGCCTTAGAGTGGCACTATTACTTTGGGTAGTAGTGTAACGCTACCACGTGAGGTTTTATTAGCAACAAGTGCAAAGTTAGTCGTTGGAGAAATCCGTAAAGGTGACTTTCTGAATTTCTAAACCAACGAGGCAGTTGAGCACGTCAATAACCGATTGCTGAGAAGCTTCAGCACGAACAGCGACCTGAACAAGTGGTTCAGTGTTCGCCGCAGTTGCTCCATCTTTATAGATCAGAAGCCGTTGCACCAAAAGCGGCAATTCGCGCTCTCTACCTGATGCCACTGTATCGAGGGCTTCCTCTTTATTCACGAGGATAGACCCATTGTCTAAAATTTCGATAAGCATCGGTGCTATATCTGGTGGAGTATCGGAGGGAGCTTGAGACGGCAAAGACATGCCGAGGTCACTCTCACGTGGTTGAATAGTCGCCGTCACCATGAAATAAATGAGAAGGAGGAAACACACGTCAATCAATGACGAGATATCCAATTCTGGTTCATCTTCTTCTGGAACGAGTCCTTTTTTGCGTCTGGACATAGAATTCTAAATTTTTATTGGGGTTTCTAATTATTCGAAATCGAATGCTGAGAAAATAACACTATCAATACCCGCTTTAGCCGCAGCCTTGATCACCTTGCGTGAATGCTTGAACACAGAGTCTTTATGACCACGAAGGTGAAGACGAGGCTCAAAACCTTGGTTATCAAACTTCTTCTTGAGCACTCTAACGTATTCAGTGATATCCTCTGGAGTATCTAATGGACCATCCACCACATTGACTGGGTAGATAGTTCCATCGGAGCGCACGTTGACGACGATACGTCCACGCTTCTCTTCAGGCTTCACCGCATTGTAGGCTACAGAGGGCTTCACCTCGGGGTCCATTTTTACCACCATCGGCGTGGACACCACGATGAAGAAAACGAGTAGTAGGAAAACCATGTCAATCATTGGTGACATATCCATCTTCCCTTCTTTCTCTTCCTGTGCGTTGAGTTCTCTTAGTTTATTTGACATTGGATTCCTGGTTCGTAATTACGATTGAGGAGACTTGACGCAGCTTCATAGAGTCACTGCACCACCATTCTTGTCGCCTTATCAAAGGCTTAAACGGCTAGACCCTCAGGAATCTTAGCGAGATGTGCTTCACCATTCACAGTCTGTACAGAAGCATTGAGAAGCTCCTCAGCTGTTTGGTGACAATCTGCTACGAGGGTGTTGTAGCGCGATTTAAAGAAGAAGTAGGCGATCACCGAAAGAATCGCAATCACTAGTCCCCACATAGTTGTAAGAAGCGCAATCGAGATATCACCAGCAAGCTGAGACGGATCAGCACCAGCTGTTTCAAGTGTGGCGAAAGCCTTGATCATACCAAAAACTGTACCGAAAAGTCCCAGCATCGGAGCTGACTGAGCTACGAGTGAAATAAGATTAATCCAGATCATCTGCTTGCGGTTCTCGTTGATAGAGAAATCAGCAATTGCATCTTCGACGCCATCTCGGCCTAGAGATTCCGGCTGAGTAGCGTCGATGTTAGGAAGGGAATAGGCAAGCATACGGCCAAGGTAGCTTGGGTGTGATGAGCCAAGCTCGATAGCTGAGCGAATGCGGCAGTTGAGCATGTGATCATGGAGAGCGGCTTTGAGATCATCGGGTGCAAACTTCTTCTTACCGAGGTTTATGAGGTTATAGACACTCAAGCCAATTAGAGAGAGAAGCCCTACAGCTACAATGAAAAGAGTCAATGGACCACCATCTAGCAGGTAGGAGTCTAGTGCACTTTTTTTAGATGGAGCATCGGCTCCTTGAGCAAACAATGGAGCGGTAGCTAACAATGTTGTGCAGATTGTAAGGCTAGTGGTTCTGAGCGATCGAGTCGAAAGGTGTTTCATAGTTTTAGCGTGTGTCCGTGGGCAAAATGACCTGTTAAATCATATTGTGTTGGTGATTCTCTTAATGGATCGTCTCTAGTAAAGAAGTAATTTGTGAAATAATCTGTAACCTTCAATCACTTGTCTCCGTATACCTATAAAATTTGTTTAAGATAGGGGACTTACAGCGTTTCCAATCGATCGTTCATCTTAAGTAAAAAACTCACCCTAAATTCTAACAGTCGCTGAATTTTAAGACAAATTAATCAATTCCTGGAGATTTATTGCTACTTTTGGGTAATAATTGGTGATTTTCTCCTCGGGAAAAGTGTGGAGCAAAACCCACAAACAGTCCCATCACAGCCACGCGCGGAACAGGCGTCGCGCCCATAAAAAATGATCTGTAAATGTAGCTTATTCCACTTTTCACGAGGGAATAAGAGCTTAAGGTCAGCTTCCGTCTTCTCTACATTTTTTCCATTGGTCAATTTCCATCGCTGTGCGAGCCGGTGGATGTGAGTATCCACAGGAAATGCCGGCACACCAAATGCCTGAGCCATAACGACTGATGCTGTCTTATGGCCCACCCCAGGTAATTCCTCCAAGGCCGCAAAATTTTGGGGGACCTCACCACCATGTTTCTCCATCAGTATTTTTGATAGACCTGAAATTGCCTTCGATTTCCTAGGAGACAGTCCACAGGGGCGGATAATTGCCTGGATATCTTCGACGTCTCGCTGGGACATATCAGAAGGATTGTCAGCTAACGCAAAAAGAGCGGGAGTCACAGTATTCACCCTAGCATCCGTGCACTGAGCAGAGAGTAAAACCGCGATCAGCAAGGTGAATGGGTCTTTATGGTCTAGCGGTATTGGCGTCTCTGGATAGAGCTCTTCCAACCGATGCATCACCCACTCAGCCCTCTCTGCTTTCAACATAAAAGAACTCATATCCAATGAACCTGGACTTGCCAAGGCTGGAGGAGCACCTCTCTCTGAAAAAAATACTGCCGCTCTAGAATAATCCAGAGCGGCAGTATCTGCTATGAAGTAGCCCATCACTATGATGAGCTGAAAATTAATTATTAGAAGTGGGCTTTCTCTTCTAGTTTGGCGTATTTGCCAGTACTAAGCTTCTTCACGATCGCCGTGTGCATCTCTCTACAATGCCAATAACCGGTACGCCCAGAGAGGAGTCTGCGACTGCGTTCATAACTGCCCCATTGTACTACAGTGACCTCCACATTGCGAGACCCCCACTTGCGCATCATTGAGAGAGTCGGTTTATAAATATCGATTGTGTTTGTTCCCGCGAGAGAGGAACCGTAGTCATCTACCACATAAAGGTAAGGAAGTCCTTTGATACGAAACTTAGTACCCAGAGGATACACCGACCAATCCGCGGCAGCACTACGCACCTTATTGTTAAAAATAAGAGTTGTTCCTGCGGCATTCATCTTGCCGGGTGCGCCAGGCTCATTCTCCATGTGTGAATAGGATGTCGTCCGGACGTGGCGACGGCGCTCGCTATCCTTATAAGTCACCATTCCGTGCTTATCTTTAGTACGCCCAGCATCTTTCGATACTAATTTGGTGCAAGGCGCGTGTGGCATCCCCTTCTCCGCTTTCTTAGAGCCAGTGGCCGAATCGGCTTGCAGCGCGCAACTGGAAAAAGCAGCGCTCACTACCAATCCCATTGCTGTCTTAAAAAGTATACTCTTCATAATCAGTGCTAATAAGTTTAGATTTATCTCGTGGAGTGTTGATTACCAACTAGTCCCAGCTCCCCTCTCAGATCCGACTCTTAAAGGCGACTCCCCACCGGCGCAAATCTTTTTTAAGACGGCGAGCCTCGATTCCACCGAATACTTAGCGACTCAAAGCCAGCAGGTCTCGGAATATCAACGCTTCCACCGACTTTCAAAAAATATATAAAAAACGCGTTTTTTTGAAAGATTATCCGATAGCTCTCGTTTAAAATGTTCCATTTCCAGAAAATAGTCCTTTAGCCGAGCACGAAAACACTATTTTAACATCTCTACCACTTCAGATGGGACTAGGCTCGCATCCGTCGCCTCATCTGCTGCGATCCGCATTTGGAAAAGCAAAGTATCTAGAGAAACCGGTGGTCTGTATTCTTTCAGACATGCAATTAGAGCCTCTTTATCCGTCAGGCTTTCAGTCTTTTTCACCCTATACGCTTTCACCGCCAGCGTCTCGGCTGCACCTGCCGTGAGTAGCGGCGGTATCACGCCCTCGAACTCGCTGAAATCTGCCTCACTCAATACCACTCCCTTGCGCTTGCACAGGGCACGGATAAGCGAGAATCCCTCCTGCGAGCTTAGAGATGGGAACAAAGGAATCTTCACGTCAATACGCCCAGGTCGCTTGAGATCAACTTCAATCAAATCTGGCCGGCTCGATGCCAGCACCCACATGATCTTCCCTCGATTTCGAGTATTCGACATCTCCTTCGCCATCATAGAATAGACACGAGAAGAAACGCCCGAGTCACCAGAACCACTGTCACGCTTGCCTAAAGCCTGATCCGCCTCATCAACAAAAACAATGCAACGCCCTAAAGCGTGAAGCAAAGTGAATATTTTCTCTAAATTTGCCTCGGTAGACCCCACCCACTTGTCCCGAAAATTACGCATCGTAACGACAGGCACACCAGCTTCACCAGCCAAGCACTCCGCTAGATAGGTCTTGCCCGTCCCCACTGGCCCACAAACTAGGTAACCCATCGGCATTGCCTCTAACTCACCTTGGTTCCACAGAGATATATCCTGGCGCAGCCATTTCTTCACTCCATCTAGCCCGACTATGTCCTGCAGGCTTCGGTCAGGCTCTACAAAATCGATCAGGCCCCGACAGTCACGCTCCACTAGCTGCTTCTTCAGCTTGGCAAGGCTCTTATCGTCGAGAGCTCGCCCATCATGACTACTACGTCGTAACAATTGCTCCACCGACATCAACGTTGCACCGACCAAGCGTTCCGCCACCTGCTCTAACTTCCCCTCGTAATTCGTCAGAGCGCTTCCGCAATCCGTCTGTAAATACTTCAGAGTGGCTAAAATAGCCTCCTTATCTGGCAAAGGGACATCAAGAGCGCAAACCCGACTGCTCTCCGACACCAAGGGGTGTAATCCATTGAGGTTTTCCGACACTAAAAAAGCAGCTTGCCCAAACTCAGGCAGTTTAGCTTCCGCCGCCCAACCTCGTAGCAGCGAAGCCATCGAGCTCAAATCGTAGTTGAGCAAATTTGGCATCGCCGGGCAAACCAAGTGTGCTTGCTTCACCACCACTGCCACTCGTGGAGCTTCACGCCCCATAATTTTGAGGTTCCTGCAATACTGCATGTAGTGCGTCATCAAACGAATAGCAGGCAGGGGCAAATGCGGAATCTCTGGTGTCTCACCCAGCGACGGCCATTTACTAAATATCTCACCGCCACGCTCTACCCGCATGCCAAAGCCCAAATCATAGCTCAGTACGACATCAAACTTTGGTAACAAGCTTTCCTGCAGAAAATCCCCCAAGCTCCCCAACTGCTGCTTCCTCCCTCCGTGACCTAACATCACACTATCGTGCACATTGCCATGTAACACAAAGCACCCAGCAGACCCACTCTCATAGGACGCTATCACCTCTTTTGACCAACTAGGAAGATTCATCACCCCTACACCCTCACCAATCTTCCACCCATTCGGCAACTATAATCTAGCAGAAGATTTGGAAGGCCGATGAAAGACACCATTTCGCTAATCGGGATAAGGACGCCTAGTTAGTGTGATTGCTCGTGTTTGGGGGTATTTACAGCATTGATGATTCGGTTTAACTATGTGCCATCGTCCGTGCGTCTTAAATAAAGTAAAATTTCTCGTGGCTCGACACCGCCCATAGGCAAGATAAATTAGGGCAGCATCTAATAAGACACCTGCCATTGAATACATTCACTTTTCATGAAATCACTCAAAATCTTCATACTCTTCTCCTGCCTACTTAGCATCGCCAGCGTTCACGCTAAAGACGACTCTGACACACGTAAAAACATCCTTTGGATCTACGTCGAAGATCTCTCACCCTGGATCGGAGCTTACGGGGACAAGATCAACCAAGAGTCCACTCCGACCCTAGACAAACTGGCATCCGACGGTGTGCTCTTTGAGCGCTGCTACACACCCGCTCCCGTTTGTTCAGCCACCCGTTCAGCACTCATCAC
>JBLHPP010000009.1:0-21281 GCA_047624385.1 Crocinitomicaceae bacterium | reverse complement strand
CGCAGCCTTGCGCAGAAAGGCTTTCCAGCCCGAAGGGGGCCTATCTTCAAAAACGAGCTACGCTCGCAAATTTAAAGAATTAATAACTCACACACCGACAGCGGGAGTTGCCGGAGGTGCCCTTTAGTGACCGCGCCACAAACTGGGTCGATTTCCCCAACTTTTCACACAGTCTTCATCATAACCACACATTGATACGCCAGGGTTCTTTCAATCCTGATGAACAACCAATCTTCTTCGCATAGCTTAGCTCAGCTAATCCCCGCACTTTGCCGTGGCGATCATGCGCTATTATCCGAGTGGCTGACGCTCAGCCCGAAGAAAATGTTTATTCGGACCATTCCGTGTGTTGTCGTCGGCTGCGCGCTTTATGGCTTCTCTATGGGGCTATGGCGCGGAGCCGAAATGGGAATGTATGTAGCAATCAAATTACCATTACTGATCTTCTGCACGCTGCTTGTGAATGGACTGATCAACGGACTTCTCGCGGCAGTTCTTAATAGCGGTATTACTATGCGCCAGAGTCTACAGTTTTTGCTCGCTGGCTTCGCCACGATGTCGATCATCCTCGGAGCTCTGAGTCCGATCAGCCTAGCTCTAGCTCTCCACGCTCCCTCTCCCGATGCTGACAGCGCAGGTGGCTTCCACGCCTTCATCCTACTTTTCCACACCGCAGTCGTGGCCTATGCAGGCATCCTCTCCCACCAAACACTTCGCCGCTTCTTACTCCATTTTTCTAAAAATAAGAGCGCAGCCAACAGCACATTCTTCGCCTGGATAGGCGGTAACCTCTTCGTCGGAGCTCAGCTCTCGTGGATCTTACGCCCATTCTTCGGCAGTCCGCGACTAGAAGTCGCCTTTCTGCGTGATGATCCATTCACTGGGACCTTCTACGAAACTGTTTGGAACACCATCCTCTACTTCTTTTAACCCTAAATAACTAATACCATGGAACCTAGCACACCACCCGAAACACCAAGCCAAGCACATCAATCTCCTCAAAATTTGCAGGGAGCCATCGCGCAAACCTCGCCAGCAAACCCACAAACCCCTCCAAAACCTATCACTCTAGTCGAAGAGCCCCTCACCTTCTCCACCCTACTCAATGCTCTGCTAAAAAGGCCAATCGACCTCATCTCCACCATCCACGCAAAGCAAACTCTACCATGGCTGCCGTTGCTACTACTCAGCATCATCTGCCTAAGTATCTTTGGGCTCGTCATCGGCGCTTTCAGCGGAGCTGAACAACTATGGCTCGCACCTACAAAAATCGTTCTAGGTCTTAGTTTCGGTGCACTTATCTGCCTACCGAGCCTCTACATCTTCAGTTGCCTCTCTGGAATCGACGTCAAATTTCAGACAGTATTTGGACTCTTACTCTGCGCTATCTCACTTCTCTCTTTACTGCTCGTTGGCTTTGCCCCAGTCGTTTGGCTGTTCTCCACTTCTAGTGGGTCGATCCTATTCTTCGGGTTCCTTGGCACCGCACTCTGGCTGATTTGCCTAGGCTTTGGGTTTAAACTCATTGGCAAGGCCAGTAAACACCTTGGCATGACTAGCTCATTTCATCTCAAAGTTTGGATGGCAGTTTTCACTCTCGTCACACTCCAATTACCTACCACGCTCAGGCCAATCATCGGTAAATCTGACACCATACTTAATTTCTCTGAAAAGAAATTTTTCCTCAACCACTGGGTCCAACAAATCGAGGCTCCCACATCAAAATCTAAGGTCTCAAATGATGATTCGAGGAGAGATCGATAGCTCTTTTATTCCAATACTCTGGAAACACCCTTCCACCGTCTGTGTGCCATATCCGTATCGGTATTCTCACCACAGGTGTCCCTTTAAAATAAAAGAGACTGGTACAATCAATATGAAATAATGGATTTAGAACAATATTGAAAATATATATAAGAATATGAGAATTAAATACCCACTTCATGCCTCTAATATGTATAACGTGCTTTAAAAAAGGTTTTTTAAACAGTTTAGACGAAAACACAAACAAGCAACGCTACACTAGTTGAACAAGTGCGACATAGTAAGAACTCGTAACAATTCGAATTCACCGATCGACACTTTTTAGACAACGCTAGCAACCACAACAAACCATGAAATCATACGACAGCGAGAACTCACTCCGAATATACCTTCGAGAAATCTCAAAAACTGACCTCCTGACACCTGCTCAGGAAGTCGAACTTGCTGAGAAGATTAAAAACGGAGACAAGAAGGCCAGAGCACACATGATCAAGGCAAACCTTCGCCTTGTCGTGAAGATTGCCCAGGATTACTCGAACTACGGACTACCACTCTCAGACCTAATCTCAGAAGGTAATATTGGCCTTATGAAGGCGGTTGAGAGATTTGATCCTGAAAAAGGAGGCAAGTTGAGCACCTATGCATCGTGGTGGATCAAGCAATCGGTCAAACGCGCACTAGCGAACCAGAGCAAGACCATCCGCCTTCCCGTCCACATGGTTGACAAAATTTCAAGAATGCGCCGCATCTCCAATATGCTCGCTGAAGAGCTCGGCCGTGAGCCGACTAACAGCGAACTGGCGGAAGAGCTCGGCATCCCTCGCAAGAAACTTGCGATGCTCAAGCAGGCATCACAACGCCCAGCTTCGCTCGACGCCCCAGTGCAAGAAGGTGAAACAAGCGCATACGGAGAACTTATTGGTGACGATCATGCTATCGATCCAGCTCTCGCACTAGAAAACAAAAATATGCACACCCAGTTGGATGGCTTATTGGACATTCTAGACGAACGTGAGCAAAGAATCATCGATGCACGTTTCGGTCTAGATGGCCAAAATCCGAAGACTCTAGAGGAAGTCGGACTAGAATTTGGCGTGACTCGCGAAAGAATTCGTCAGTTACAGAATGTAGCGCTTGCCAAGATGCGTAAAAATTTGCGAAAAATAGACAAGCCGATGTTAAAGCCGCTTACGGGAGGTTTGGCATAGGCCTCCTACTATATCAATCCCAGTGATTGGGATAGTAGACGTGAGAGCGGTAGATGAAAATCTGCCGCTCTTTCTCGTATAGAATAAAGCAGCACTACTATCCAATCTCCACTGACCCAGCAATGAGCCAAAGCCTCTCGATACCTTCTATCTCCGACTACCTCTGCGGCGACCAATGGAAACCCATATTCTCTAGCGGCACTCTCCAACAAGGAAAGAAGCTCGCGCGTGCTCGGAAAGTCAGTCAATCAAAGGCCGAGTATCTACCGACAGGTGATGTTGAGATAGTTAGCTACGTATCAGAACCTTCAGGCCACCAGCACGAAAGTATCCTAGCTCTTTGGTTAGAAGAAGGTAAAATACAGATAGACGCGTCCTGCTCCTGCTCGGTGCAAAGCAACTGCGAGCACTGCGTCGCTAGCATTGAACACCTCATTAGAGGAGAAAGGCTAGCCATAGCTTTTGGCGAAACACCACATATGGATACTGTCACGGAAGGAAAGACCATAGAGCTCAGCAAAGCTCCAGCCCCCGTGAATGGCTCCGGCGCGCCTAGCTTTATTTTACGTGTCGAACGAAGCAGCAATAGTGATGGCCATGGACCCGAGATCTACGCTCACGCATTTGCTATATATGCCGGACAAAAAGTGCCACTAGAGCCATCTGGGATGTTGCTTCCAATCGTTACAGCCGAACGCAAAATCAGCAGGCAACGAGAAGCCGAGATGACGGCACTACAGACTCTCTACGCGCTGGACCTTTTACCGAAAGATCCTCCAGCGTCTAAGCTGAAGAAAAAATTTGATTCCCGCCCGAAGTGGATGACTGAAACTGACGCCCCTGCTGCGAACCCGGGGAAAACCTGGTCGCCCGATAATAAGCAATGGCCACACCCCGACTTTTACTGGCAAAGATTCCGCCACGAGGCGACGAAATCCATGGAGGCACGTAATTGGGAAGTGCAATTTTCCGCCCACGTCGGACTCAAACCTCTGATATTCCGCAGCGACACTTGGAAGGCTGAAATGGTAGAAGAAGCCAAAGGTTGGTTCAACCTCTCCGCTGGTTTCGAGATTGATGGAGAACACTTCGAGCTCCAACCTATTCTAGCAGCGCTGCTTACTAACAACTTTCTAGAAGTCACCGAAGGCCTACCAAAAGGCCAAGAGTTCATGATCTTCCTGCCAGATGGTCGCGGACTGGCCCTCCCTGTTGGCCGCTTCCGCCATATGCTGGTCACTCTAGGAGAATTACTCGAATATAAATTCACTGATGGCCCGATCAAAGTCAGCACCCTCGATGCCGCTTTACTTGAGAATGACACGGACATTGAACTCGAGGTCCCAGAGGAAATCGAAAAAATTGCCGAACAAATCCAATCGCTCGAGAAGGTCACTGCCGTCGAAGTTCCTAGTGAACTCAAAGCTACCTTGCGCGACTACCAGCTCCACGGATTTTACTGGATGCAGTTTCTCACTCGTCATCATTTTTGTGGGATTCTAGCGGATGACATGGGACTAGGTAAGACACTTCAGACGCTCACGCACATTCTAACAGAGATTACCAGTGGTCGCTCGGAGGGCCTCCCCCACCTCGTCCTCGCTCCAACTTCGGTGGTCGTCAACTGGCAGCGTGAAGCTGCAAAATTTGCCCCAACACTTAAGGTTCTGATTCTTCAAGGATCAAAGCGTCATCAGTATTTCCCCGAGATTTCAAGCTACGACCTCGTCCTCACCTCTTACGCCCTGGTCCACCGGGACCTCGACCAGCACCTACAGCAATACTACCACCTCATCGCGCTGGATGAAGCTCAGCACATCAAAAACCCTAGTGCTCAGGTATCCATTGCTGTGAGACAGCTCAAATCTAACCACAGGCTTTGCCTCTCAGGCACTCCGATCGAGAACAACCTAGGCGAACTCTGGAGCCTCTTTGCCTTCCTCATGCCCGGTTTGTTAGGTGAGCGATCCGCCTTCACGGAAAACTACCGCACACCAATTGAGAAACAAAACGACAAAGGAAAGCGTGATGCTCTCAACCGCAAGGTAGGCCCACTCATCCTACGTCGCACAAAAAATGATGTTGCCAAGGAGTTACCACCAAAGACAGAAATCCTCCACACCATCACACTCAGTACGGCACAAAAAGATCTCTACGAGACTGTCCGCGCAGCGATGGATAAACAAGTCCGCCAGGCCATCGTTGCGCGTGGCGGTGAAGCCCAGATTGTCTTTCTCGACGCTCTCCTCAAGCTCCGCCAAATCTGCTGCCACCCAAGCTTACTTAATTTTAACAGCCCAGACATGCAAGACGCGGCCAAAACCGAGTCGGCAAAGATGCTCTACCTGATCGACCTGTTAGTCACGCTTCGTGAAGAAGGCCACCGGGTCCTCATATTCTCGCAGTTCACCTCTATGCTCGCGATCATTGAGGACTATCTCACGAATGAAGAGGTCAGCTATCTGATTCTCACAGGAGCAACCAAGGACAGACAAGCCTTAGTCGAGCGCTTCCAAGGTGGAGAAGGTGAAGTCTTTCTTATCTCGCTCAAAGCGGGCGGTACGGGCCTCACCCTCACTGGGGCTGACACGGTCATCCACTACGACCCATGGTGGAACCCTGCTGTTGAGAACCAAGCAACCGACCGCGCTTATCGTATCGGTCAGGACAAGCCAGTCATGGTGCACAAACTCATTTGCTCTGGTACAGTGGAACAAAGGATCCAACAGATGCAGGCAAAGAAAAACATCCTCGCTAACAATATCCTAGATGGAGCCACCCATAGCCTCGATCTCAACGAAAAAACGCTCAGCGATTTGCTGAGCGTTGATAGTCTCGATCGAGACTAAAGGTTTACATATCACCACTATGGGCGAGGCAGTACCACGGACTTGGTGAAGTAGTGGCTGTTCTGTTTAACGAACTTAGCGAATGCCGCATCACCAGCGAACGGCTTCTTATTCAACCCTCTCATTCCTGAATCGGAAAGGACTAGAATGCCGAGTTCGGCGCCAGCCAGGCGCGCTGATGAAGCAACATTGACACCATTACTGTCGACAATGTCTGCCGCAGTAGGTGAGGCTAGAGCATCCTTGGCAACCATATTCCCTTTTATTCGAATTTCTTGAAAATCAGTACCCGCGGTCATGACTGGAACGCGTTGTTGCTCCATTTGGCCCGTCGCAACGTTATTAAATTCAAAAATAAGAGTAATCGTAAGATTGTAGATATTTTCAGCAACGAAGTTGTTAGCGTTCGTCACATCTTCAGCCGCTGCAAGACTTTGAATGTCAGTCTGAGCTAAATAGTTATCAAATGTCACATCTGGGTTGATCAACTTACGGTAAAGAGAAAATACTGGGAAGGTCTTCCCAATAGGATCTAATTGATCTTTATACACTAATTTGTAGATCACAGTGGATATATCGCCGCCATTATCAGCGGTAGTGCCTATTCCCCCGTCGTAGCGGTCAGTCGCAGCGCTAAAAAAAACAAACTCCAGTGGGTTCTTTATCTTAGCATTGTCCGACGGCCCTAAATCAGTTAAAGCTAGAGAACCATCCATACGAATGGAAAGCCATTCGTACTCATTACCTGAGCGGATCACGATCCCCTCTAGATCGTGCGACATTAGTTCAATACTCTCTTTGGCTAAGCGAGAAGCTCGGGCTTTGTCGCGGCTATCTTTCCATGCGTCCATGGACATACGAGTGGCTCCGACCAAGACGCCGATAATGACAGTCGTGATGGCCATTGCGGTCAGCAGCTCGATGAGCGTGAAACCTTTTCTGATAGATGGGTGAGTTTTCATATAAATACTAGCGACGGACTGCAATGTTCTGAGTAGCGACAGGAGTTCCTAACTTATCAAATTCCCATGCTCCTCCGGTAACATAGGCATGAAGATTGTTATTGAGTGCGAAAAACTCTACCTGAAGTGTGATGTAGCCCTCCTTATACTGAGAACTATCTGAAGCATCTTCAAGATTGCCATTATCAAGGTATTTGATTTCACCAGGGTTGCCCAAAATCAAACCTGTCCCACCTGAGTCTTGGATCAATTGTGTCATGCGTACTGCATAGACTTTCCCTTGCACGATTCCTGGTGAAAGCTCAGCAGTGAGGAACGATGCAGACGAAGTTTTGTCGAGGCGGCGTGCCACGGTTTGCGTGATGTAGTCTACTCCTGGGAAATTCAAATTATCATTCACAAGGATGATATCAGCCGCCTGAAGTGTGCCGTCGGCATTCTGAGCACTTGGAAGCGCTTGGTACTGGTAGACAACAATTGCGCTAGTTTCCGTAGGGGATTCTCTAATCCACTGGAAGGCTTTCTCGAAGGAAGAAGAATCATAGTCAGTCTCTTCTCCAGGTCGAAGGATCGCCATTTCATTTTCTAATGTGGCAACGAGTCGGTTCGCGTCGGCCACGCCGAGTGCTCGGTTGATACTTTTTTGAGCCGGGCCAAAGACAGCCATGAAGGTGGTCAGTAGTACAGCGACAATACCGATGGCAATGACCACTTCAACGAGTGAGAAGCCTTTACGGGAAGAAATATTTGTTTTCATAAAATTAGAATAAAATCTCAGTCTGACGACATTAGAATTTTGGATCCTCTGTGGCGCTTAAATCTGGGATTTGGCTAGGCTTTCTAAACATGCTCGTATTGCCACGTTTCCAGATAGCGAAGCCGCCGACGTCTCGGCTATCATTGCCAGCTTCTCTCGGCGTATCGTCTGTCGGGTAGAGCGTCCCTGACTGCACTACAAAAACTCCATATGGATCTGGGTGATCAGCGGGATGAGCCGGATCAACAAATAAGAATCCTCCGTCATTAAATTCATAATAATAGCA
Source organism: Crocinitomicaceae bacterium (assembly GCA_047624385.1). Taxonomy (GTDB): domain Bacteria; phylum Verrucomicrobiota; class Verrucomicrobiia; order Verrucomicrobiales; family Akkermansiaceae; genus Rubritalea. The sequence goes on along the minus strand of JBLHPP010000009.1, from coordinate 13,455 downwards.
TTCCTGTAGACCATCAAAACCAGGGATTCTCACATCCATGGTCGGCAGTTCAGTATCACCACTCAGCTTCGCATTGAAAAACACCTTGGGTGGGAGCTGCATACCTCGTGCTTTCAGTTGATCTTTAAAGTCAGGATTTCCAGCTCCATCCTGCAAGTACACTCCGTCAGCATCTTGCTCCTGTCCGACAAGACCCATGTAGCGCAAGTGCTTGGTGCGATCTTCACCAGTACCACCACCCTTGTAGATTACTACGCGTACCGAAGATCCACTGGTTTTTGCTAAATTTCGCGCTTCAGCAAAGAGGCTCTCCGCCTTTGAGGCAGCGGTGTCGGCCCCCTGGGCTGTCGTCGCTTTTTTCATCACTTGGGCACCAATGCCTAGTAGCGTGGAAATTATCACCACGACAACCAGCATCTCGATCAATGTGAATGCCTTACGGTTTGGGGGAATGTGGCTATTGAGAGGGTTTTTCATGGATTGCTAAGTAAGATAGAGATTTCTGGGTGGAGTTAAAACACTTTTTTGAAAAAAATTTTGATATTCGTCTAGTCTCAACTTGTATTTACAAAGTAATCCTCTATAACCAAAGGTCAAGCCATCATAATCTTAAGAGCTTGTATTAAAAAAAGAATTGGAATCGGGTGCCTCTGACGCTTAGTGTTACTCTAGTTTATAAATGTTATGCAAAAATCCTCAAACTCACAATTTATTCGTCGCGGATTCTCCCTCGTCGAAGTTCTCGTCGTTATAACCATCATCGCAGTTCTCGCGGCTATAGCCTACCCAGCCGCTGGCAAGATGATCAAGAGTAGCAAGTTGAAGAAAAATCTTGCTATGATTGTCACTATCGAACGTGGTATTGAAGACTTTTACGACGACTACGGTTATTTTCCTATCGAAGCCGGCTCAGATATCGAAATCTCTTCACTCGAACAGGTTAACCTACTCAATGCTCTCGCCGGTAATGACAAGGAACGTAATAGCAAAGGGAAAAATTTCATCGCATCACTTCCCGATGCCTCCAATGCCGTAGGCGGGCTCGTCTACCTCGCTAATGGTGACATTGATGCTCTAGTAAACAGTTTCGGAGGGGAATTCTATGTCATGCTCGATGGCACTTTTGACGAAGAGATCGACGAACCTATTGAATTTGGTAACACCACAATCAAACTAAAGCGTAGCCTGATCTGGACTTACGGCGATGAAGGGGCGAGTGGGGATGAGAATGACTTCGTCACGTCTTGGCAATAACTCGAAGGTCGCCGCGTTCGAAAAAAAGTCATAACTAAGCTTTTTCTCGGGATTTATGCGCTCTACATGAATGACTTACAAAGTTCAATTTCTTCCCTACAGAGATTTCCCCCAAGATGCTCAAATACACAATATTAGCACCTTGTAGGATCCTACCCTTGACGGATCGCCCATAGCTGCTTCACTGCGCCAGCCCTTATTCTCACTTCATTCTATACGACCGTGAACGCATACGAAATTTATCAAAATATCAAGCCATCCATCATTGTAGACCTCTTCACATGGATGCGATCCGAAGAACGCGACCTCTACAAGACGACCGTCTCAACACTTGCTAACGACCGCAAACTGCGTCCAGTTTTCGTTCAGAAAAAGTCTATCCTTGAACAAATTTCTTGGATGCACAAGACGCTCAAACTCAAGTCCAGCGACATGATTGGCGAGCACCTATTCCAAGTCTACTTCATGCAAGGGCAACAAGATCTACTGGTTGCATTCTGTGACGCCATGGGTATCGAACACGATGGCAAAGGTTCCGTCGAGGGAACTCTTCCAGAAGCGTTCGATACAGATAAGCTCAAAGCTGCTATCGATACTTTACTCGAGGACTTCGATCCACAACTGGTGAGTCTTTACCTCAACATATTCAACCTCCAGACCGAGTCTGGCTGGGAGAATCTCAATGAGATTCTAGCCTCTGACGAGCGCTTGAAATTCGTTGCCGCTTAACTCAATAGCAAACTCACCATTATGTGCAAATCCATTAGCTTTGGCACCCGACAGGACAAGAAAGCTGTCGAAGAAAAGGCCATCTTCGCCCCTAAGTTCGATGAAAATGGTCTCATCCCTTGCGTTGCTATGGATTCAGTGACCAAAGAGCCGCTGATGCTCGCCTACATGAATGAAGAGTCACTTAAAATGACTCTCAAGCTCGGCGAAGTGGTTTACTATTCACGTAGCCGCCAAGAAATATGGCACAAAGGCGCGACTTCTGGTCACACCCAAAAGGTGGTCGAGATTCGCACAGACTGCGACCAAGACGCCGTGATCGTTTATGTCGATCAACATGGAGCTGGAGCATGCCATACTGGTAGAAATTCCTGCTTCTACCGCAAGGTCGATCTCGAAGCCGGCAGCTCACCTACCGCACTGGCATTCACCGAAGACCTCACATTCGATCCAGACTCAGTCTACAAAAAATAGCAGACCAACCGACTGTAATCTTTCCCAGCCGCAAGCGTTCTCGCCTGCGGCTTTTTTGTGCTCACACATTTCATTCTTGTGTGGATTTAAGATCTAGCACATCCTAACAGCTAATCATTTAGCCCGACATGAATTCACGCGAAGCCACCATAGCTCTGAATATGCTGCCAAAGATTGGACCCATTAGGGTCCGTCGCCTGCTCGAGCGCCTTGGTTCCGCTGAGGCTATTCTCAAGGCTGGTGAATCCCAGCTTACTCAGGCCAATGGAATCGGCCCCGAGACTGCCCGTATCATTTCCCAATGGGAACAGCACATTGACCTCAGTAAAGAACTCGAAGACGCCAAAGCGAGAGGTATCTCTATCATCACCCAAGATGATACGGACTACCCAGATACCCTTCGCCACATGTACGACCCCCCACTCGCGCTCTATGTCTGGGGCAAACTCACTGAAGCCGATAAACACGCAATCGCTATCGTGGGTTCACGCCGCACCACCCACTACGGCCAACAAGCAGCGCTAGGATTCTCCCGCGATCTCGCACGCTCAGGCTTAACCATCATCTCCGGGCTAGCCCGAGGCATTGACTCCTTCGCCCACCGTGGGGCGCTCGATGCCAAGGGCCGAACAGTCGCAGTCATTGGCTCCGGTCTCGCTCAGCTCTACCCGCCAGAGAATTTCAATCTCGCCGAAGAAATTGCCAATGGCAACGGAGCCGTCATTTCAGAGTTCCCACTTCACCACCGCCCCGACAAGAAAACTTTTCCCATGCGCAACCGGATCGTGGCAGCATGGTCTTCTGGCGTGCTTGTCGTAGAATGCCCAAAATGGTCGGGCTCTATTATCACCGCAAACCTAGGGATTGAAATGGGAAAAACCGTGTACGCAATCCCGGGGCCAATCGATCGCCCCACCTCGGCTGGCTGTAACCAACTCATCCGTGATGGAGCCTCTCTGGTAAGTAGCGCCGCAGATATTTTAGAAGACCTTGAATCCCTCCCTCTCAATTTCGAGCTGGAAGTCCAACCAGCAGCGTCTCCTCCAAAAGAGCTCGACGCCACGGAACAACGTGTCTTTGACGCTCTCAGCAAACAAGAGACACTCATAGATCATATCGTCAACAGCTCCCAGCTTCCAGTCTCTACCGTGATCACCACCTTACTCAGACTTGAAATGAAGAGGCTGATCCGCCAACTCCCAGGACCTCGTTATGTGCTTCGTTAGAATAATTTCACACACATACAATCTCGTTTTCTTCTCTTGCCAGAAGCCAGCGATTCATCTAACGTAGTGACAACCAATCAAAAATCTTGATCACCTCAAATGTTGGCACGCTACTTGCTTACAATTAATTCAAGACAAACTGTTTTAAGCTATGAAAAAAATCGAAGCAATCATCAAGCCATTCAAACTCGAAGAAGTTAAAGAAGCACTCGCTGAAGTCGGCGTTCAGGGAATGACTGTCACTGAAGTCAAAGGTTTCGGCCGCCAAAAGGGTCACACTGAAATCTACCGCGGATCCGAGTACACTGTAGACTTCCTTCCTAAAGTTAAAATCGACATCGTAGTCGACGACGACCAAGCTCAGATAGTAGCTGAAGCCATCGTCAAGAGCGCTAACACTGGCAAGATCGGTGACGGCAAAGTCTTCCTCTCTACTGTAGATGAGGCGATCCGCATCCGTACTGGCGAGACTGGTGCAGAAGCAGTTGCAGTCAACTAGTCTGACGCGACTCTATCTTTCTAGGCCACACAGTTTTTGTTGTGTGGCTTTTTTGTGCCTACCCGTCTAGAAACACTGTATATGAAAATGAGTTCTCCATTTGTGGTCCGCCTCGCTGCGTGGTCAGTGCTGATGCTCTACCTGCTTTGTGACCTCATCCTTTTTGAAGGACCTCTCAAAAAGCAAGTTTACCGATTACAAGGATCGCCGACTGAGAAGTTAGGAAATGACCTCGAACGGGGAATTGTCGCACGCGTTTTCTCCAAACCAATTTTACTCACCCAAGTGGACTATGGAGTCGACGAACTCCTATGGCGCAGTGGCCGCAGCCGCGATGATGTGGGAGAGTCCGAACGGATTGCTCTACGCAAATCTGTCCTTCGCGAACTATGTGACCACGCACTCTTACGAGAAAAAGTAGCACTCAATGACAAGGAATACCCTGTCACTGACGCAGAGATAAAGGCTGCCATGCTCCGCTTTTCTAGCCGGTTTACAAACCCTCAAGACCTCACAGAGGCGATGGCTAGCTTTGGGTTTGAAGGAGAAAAAGAACTTCGCTTCAGAATTGCTGCACGACTCCAGCAAAGTAAATACCTAGACTCCCACATCGCACGCGGCATCGCAGTAACAGATGAAGAAGCCCGCGCTTGGTACACGGAACACACCGAATCACTCACCACTCCAGCGCTGAGAAAAGCCCGCCACATCTTTCTCGCGGCGCTTGGACATTCCGAAGAAGACGCGCAGCGCTCACTGCAAGAGGCTCTCGAATTCCTCCGATCAAGAACCAACGACTTCGCCTCGCTCAACTCCAAACTCAGCGAAGACGAACGCAGCAAAAAAGTGGGTGGGGATCTGGGATGGCTGAGCCAAAAACGCATTCCAAATGACTTTGCCGATGCAGTCTTCGCTCTCGAACCAAATCAGCCAGCCATCATCAAGACAAAGTTAGGCTGGCACTTAGTCGAAGTCACTGATTTTAAACCCGCCAAGCTAGAGAGCTACGAGGCACTCCAAACTGAAATCAAAGTAGCGCTCGAAACCTCACGTCGTAAAGATGCAGTGGCTGAATACCGTAAAAACCTGCGTCTCCAACACGCTCGAATGGTTGTGGTTCATAAGGCCTTACTCGAAGAACCATGGAGCAACTAGTCCATCTCTAGTCGGTATCTAGGCACCGATTTGTCGACCTCTTTACTCCAGGCATCAATCCCACCTATGATACCGCGAGTCCCTTTGAGACCGTGCCCCTGAAACCAAGCGCAAGTATCGAGCACTCTACCACCAGTGTGATCGTAGAGAATAATAGTGGTGTCTTCTTTAGCTACCCCGAATAACTCTTGCTGGCGTTCCTGAGTCATAAACTCGGAGCCAGTAATTGCGACAGCCTCATGCTCCTCGCGCGTGCGGGTGTCGAGGAATACTATCTCTGCTCCCGATTCAACTAACTCTTTGACATCCTTAGCCGTGATCAACATCGCCGCATCCACTGTGTGGCTTTGTAGAATATGCTCGATCGCCTCGATCACATCAATCTCATTGCGGGTCGCAACCTCAGCCAAAGTTTCGTCATCCCGGTAAGCACAAGAGCTACAACCGCCGATATGATAACGGGCAAAAAGTGCGCGTTTAGCGCCGGGGAAGCGAGCTAGTAAGCTCGCCATGGGTGTGGATGCATCTAGATCTGCCATTGCGTAGTTAAGCTAATCACATTTGCCAGCATTTTCCACTGTTTCTTCCCCAATAATTATGCCTATGTAGCACTGTGATGAGTGAGGAATACGAAGAACCAAAAATTTACCTACTGCCCAACTTGATGACCGCTGGCAATCTTTGCTGCGGTTTCTTTGCTGTCCTCACGATTTTCAAAGGCATGCAGCACGACGAGTTCTCAGAAGCTTATAAGTTTTACCAACAGGCAATCATGCTCATTTTTGGCTCCTGTATCTTCGACCTTCTCGATGGCAGACTAGCACGACTCGGTGGACAAGAATCTCCCTTCGGCCAGGAATTTGACTCGATTGCCGATGTTGTTTCCTTCGGGATGGCTCCTGCCCTTCTCGTATCCAAGGCGGTACTTTTTCCACTTTCCGAACAACTCGGTGACTTTAATATTGGCTGGGCAATAGCCTTCATCTACCTGCTCTGTGGAGCTATGCGGCTCGCCCGCTTCAACTGCCTGGCTTACATGCCTAAGAAACCTGGCGACAACATGGACTTTAGAGGTATTCCTATTCCGATGGCAGCTGGTTTCATCGCCTCCATCACCTTCCTCATCATTCACCTCTACAAGGGATCAGCCAATACAACTCAGGGTTTAGGTGCATGGAATTACGTGCTTGCCGCCGCGATGCTTGGGCTCTCAGCTCTGATGCTCAGTAATGTCCGCTACCCTAGCTTCAAGAAAGTAGATTGGCGCACCAAAGGCTCACTCTGGGGAGTTGTGATCGGAGCTGTCTTCTTCATGCTTCTACTCAACGAGCAGACCCGTTGGTACACACCGACCCTCATCTTCACACTCTACCTTCTTTACGGCCTCATCCGCCCTATGCTCTCCAAGGGAATGCAAAAGAAGCTAGAAGAGAAAGTCGAGACCTAGACGAACTGGCTTACTTCAAGTCGGTCGCAAATCCAGCATTACCAAAAGCACAGTTTCTCGCGGAATCTGCTCATTTTTTGGGCAACAGACCAAATATCAACCTTGTCTCCATTTAGATTTTAGCCTACATAGGAGTAATGAATTCCTTTATCAGCTGTATCAGCGGCGGACTATTAGCCCTTAGTTCTACTTTAACTTACGCGCAAGCACCTGCTGCATTTGAAAAACCGCCTACGTTCGAAGCTTCTAAGCTACTCCCCCCAGAACTCATCAAAAGTCCACTGCACCGCATTCGCGAGCTTTGCCCGAGTGATGGCTTCATGATCAATTTTACCATCGACTCAAACTACGGCGAGATCCAGTGCAATGGAATGAACGAACTCGCCGAGCGAATAAATGAACTCAAAGCAATCAAAACATTGGTTGAAACAAGCCGTACCGACCTCTTTGCCGACGGCTTGAAGCGCTCGATCGAAGCTCCGATTGATGCCGTCAAAAATATCGCAGGAGACCCAGATGGAGCACTCAGAAAAGCCCCAGCCACTGTCGGTCACTTCTTTAAGAAAGTGGGTTCCTCCATTTCCAACGCCTCCGTTAAAGTCGAGGACAAATGGGCGAATCGAGATGAAGATAAGGGTTCCGTCCAGGAAACAGGAAACAGCCTAGGTAACTCAGCTAAGAGTATTGCTGGATTTGATAAAGCAAAGCTAGAATGCGCTAGAAAGTTGGGCGTCGATCCCTATAGCGACAACGCACTACTCCAGTCAGAAATGGAGAAAATCACTTGGGCATTTTTTGCCGGCGGCCTCCCACTCCGTCTAGGTGTTTCAGCTGTCTCTGGTGGTACATCTGTAGCGATGACAGCAACCAAGACAGTTGGTCTACCTGAAAATATTTACGACATTACTCCAAGCGAACTCCTCCTGCGCGACCGTGAATCTATGCTGACTCTCGGGGCCAGTGAGACACTAATCGAAGCCGTTTTTCGTAATCAAAACCTCAGCATTGCTAAACGCCACAGCATCATTGAAGCTCTCAAAGATTTCCCTAAAAATGGTGACAGACTCAATGCCCTCGGCCTCGCTGCAAACTGCCAAAGTAAAGCCCAAGCCCGATACCTCAATCAGGTAATGATGAAGCTCAAAGCTCAGAACAAGGAGACTCCCTACTCAGCTCTCACCACAGTGGTTAGAATGCCAGCAGGAGTCACCAAAGATGGCGTCGTCGAAGTGGTCGCGCCTGTCGACTACATCTCATGGACACCACGTATCGCCGATTTTTCCCAAGCACCAAAAATGCCGCAAATGAAATACAGAGCCTTGATCTATGGCCAAATCAGCCCAACGGCTAAAGCCGGGTTTGAAGCTGCAGGTTGGCAAGTAGTCCAACGCTAAACAATCTGCTCTAACACGAGCAGAAACTTTTTATTATACCTTCCACCACTGAATTTTTGGCAGCAAGGGTAACAAGCAACATAGCGCTTCATTTTGCGAACTCGGTCAACTCGATTACCGCAGCTAGGACAAGAATAGCGCCACTTCTTTTGCTGCAGCCGCCGCGGTAGTGGCAAGCTGTGTGTGGCTCTCTCGCCTGGAATCCCTAAGTCGGAGCAGGCGAGTTGCCACTCGACTCCATGTGGGGCAATTCTTCGGCGACCACAGCGATGGTACGTCAAGAGATGCGCCAACTCATGCAATAGGGTCCTGCGCACTTCATCGAGACTTATCGAGATCAACTTAGGATTCAGCTCGACCTTTGCCTCTGGCCAAAATGCTCGACCAGCAGTAGAGCGCATCCGCGAGTTCCAGACGACACTCACCTTAGAAGTAAATACTGCATCAGTAAGCTCTTCAAGTCGTTGCATTGCCTCCTCCAAGATGGTGTGCAGTGCTCGTCGAATCTCCTCCTCTTCGCTCATACAAAAAAGAACCCGCAAGGCCAATTGACCGAACGGGTTCTGGAAAGTTTATGATTACTTATTAAGCACACCAGCCATTTTTGCCTGGTTTGTCATTTTCAAAAGGTCATTAAGAATAGAAATGCCCTCACGCTTCACCGGGTCGATTCCTGATGGCCATTCTGGCGTGATGTCTAGTTCTTCGATCTCGTCCACAGCACGCTTCATGTAGTCATTGTCAGCTGAGGATGGATCAAAGACTGGGAGTTTCGCCGCCTCGAGGTCATCTAGATGCGCTTTGTAGAATGTCATATTGGCTTTGTCCTCTTTCTGAACTTTAGCGAAACGTGCGATACGCTCTTTGTTGCGTTCCTTGGTGCGAGTTTCTGCTACGACCAATTCTGCCTGACGCTTTTTAAGGTTAAGAGAAAGTTCATTTTTTTCGATCCTCTCTTTGGTACGTTTCACATCGTCTTCGAGGTAGACGAAATCTTTCGACTGCTGCAAGCGCTCAAGGCTCATGCCCTTCAATTGGGCGATAAAGAGGTTTTCACGAGCAGCGGCTTTATATCCAGGAGCTTTGCGAATCTTATCGTAGGCCAGTGCGTAGTAGAGGTACTTTTCTCCCACTTCGATGGCATCCATTATATTTGGAAGAACAATGTCAGCTTCGACCCCTTTATTTTGAGTAGACATACCAGAAACCCGGTAGAATTTCTGAATTGTTGGCTTGAGGTATCCTGCACGCTTACGGTTAGCAAAGAAAGGCATCAAGCGCGAGATATCCATAGGCTGCTGGACTGTACCTTTACCAAAAGTAGAGCTGGTACCCACGACAAGCGCACGGTTGTAGTCCTGTAGAGCTCCCGCAAGAATCTCGCTCGCCGAGGCACTAGACTTGTCGATCAACACAACCATTGGTTGCTTGAAAATAGCTTTATCGTAAGCACTCTTTAGGTCGATAATGCCCTTGTAGTTTTTCACTTGCACCACTGGTCCTTTACCAGTGAAAAAACCTGTCATACGTCGGACTTCTTCAAGTGATCCTCCACCATTACCACGAAGATCTAGAACCAGTCCTTCTACCTTTTCCTTATTGAAACGGAGTAGAATTTTCTCCACATCCACAGAACAACGGGTCTCGCCAGTGTCAAAGTTAGCGTAGAATGAAGGTAAAGTAAGCACACCTATGCGGCTCGATTCGCCGTCTGCATTTTTGCTTTCAATGATCTCGCCCTGAGCAAACGACTCGCCCATCTCGACGGTTCCTCGCTTGATGACTATAAATTTTGGCTCACCACCATCTGCGGGCTCAACTTTGAGGCGGACACTTGTCCCAGCTTCACCACGGATTTTATCGACCACTTTATCGAGCTTCATGAACATGATATCGATCACTTTACCAGTGTTGTTCATGTCTACTCCTACCACACGGTCATTGAGTTTTAGTTCGCCAGTTGATTCCGCTGGTCCACCTTTGACAATTCCCATGATCTTGGTTGCCCCATCCTCTTCACCTTGGAGCATTGCTCCAATACCGACAAATTCGTTGCTCATGCCTGACATGAAGCGCTCCATCTCACGTGCGCTAAAGTAATCAGTATGCGGACCGTATGACTTGGCCACAGCACTGAGGAAAAAGTTTGCAATATCTTCGTTGTCGACATCGTCTACCGCACGTTTCACGCGCTCATAACGTAGTTTGAGTTTCTCACCGATAGCCTTCTCATCTTTCAGCGGATTCTCTTTTCCTTGCTCCTTGGCACGGGTCTCAATAATGGATCGGCGCAATGTCTCAGAGAGCATCGCGTCTTCAATCATTCCACTCCAAAGCTTATTTGCTGCCGCTTTATCAGCCGGCCAGCCCTGGCCACTAGGTTCTCTCACATCCCGGCGCTTACGTACGATTGTGTCGTCACCACTAAAATCAAATTTTGCATCAGTCAAAAGCCCTTGAGCAAAATCGGTGCGTTCATCGACACGCTTGCGGTAAAGGTTATAGATAGCTTGAGCCGGCTTCATGCTCTCCTTGTGGAGTAATAGATCGGTAAGTTTTGCCCCATATTCCTTCTCGAGCATATCAATATCTTTCTGAGTGAAAAACATTTTCCCGTAATCGAGCTCATTGACGTACACTTTGAAGATCTTCTGACTCAATTTTGCATCAAAGGGAAGACGGTCATAGTGCCGGTTTTGCAGCATGATAGACATCTGCTTACCAACTTCATTGAAATCAGTCTCAGCAGCCGCAGCTGGAATTGCAGTAGACAAAGCTGCTGCACCAATCAGTACAACATTACGTATCGTATTTATTATCTTCATAGTTCTTATTCTCCCACGACATAAATATTCATCTTATGTATGATTTATGTATGAGGTATGTATAATCGTTCAGAGATCCCCACTTGTCGAATCCTTTCCTCAAATCAAGCGCTTCGAGACCCCTCAGTTGTGTAATTTTTTATAACTACGCTCTAAATAAGCCGCAACTTACACGCACCTTGACGGATTTTTGGCTTTGCTTCCCCGCTTTCATGCTCCACAAATTGCGCAGTCCATGCACATTTCCGACATTCTCAGCCAAGACGGCCCGTCACTCTCATTTGAATTCTTTCCTCCCCGTACCAAGGAAAGCTTCGATGCGCTCTACGGAGTCATCGCCGAACTAGAGCCCTGCAAGCCTTCATTTGTATCCGTCACCTACGGTGCTGGCGGCACCACGCGGGACCTCACTCACGATCTGGTACTCCGAATCAAGGAAACCACTGGCATCCCACCCGTCCCACATCTTACCTGTATTGGCCACACTGAAGCCGAAATCGACACCATCCTCCAGCGCTATGCTGATGCTGGTGTGTCCAACATCCTCGCTCTTCGCGGTGATCCACCACGCGACCAACCGGATTACGATCGCTCCAACGACGACTTTAAATTCGCCTCAGACCTCGTCGCTTTCATTAAAAAATTCAATGAATCTGGCCGCCACCCCGACCCACGTGGGTTCGGAATTGGCGTAGCAGGCTTCCCAGAAGGCCATCCAACCACTCCAAACCGAGTGCTTGAGATGGAATACATGAAGGCCAAGGTCGACGCCGGAGCAGATTATATCTGCACCCAGCTCTTTTTCGACAACCACGACTTCTTCGACTACCGCGAACGCTGCCAGATTGCCGGCATCAATATCCCCATTATTGCAGGAATCATGCCCGTCACCTCGGTCAAAGGCATGAGACGCATGGCTGAACTCGCAGAAGGCGCACGCTACCCAGCTAAGCTCCTCCGAGCGCTCGAACGCGCTAATGGCGACCAAGAATCTGTAGAACGCATTGGTACTCATTACGCTGCACAACAATGCCTCGAACTCCTCGATGGTGGCGTCGATGGTATCCACTTCTACACACTCAATAAATCGAAGGCGACACGTGAAATTTATGCAAGTTTAGGCTTGAGCCAAACCCCGGCCTAGCCTAATAATTCTGCACATCGCAACCACGGCGATATTCTAACGGTAATGCGGGTATAGCATAGTGGTAATGCTCCAGCCTTCCAAGCTGACTAGGAGAGTTCGATTCTCTCTACCCGCTCCACCGCTAAAAAAACCGCATCTGATAAAGGTGTGGTTTTTTTGTGCCCTGATAAACTGCTAGGAATTTGCTTTTTAAGTGAGGAGCGCGAGAGCATCATGCGCGGGGGAGATAGGGCGTTGATATCATCGGATACGATGCACTTGTTCAGTTTTGATTCCCCCCCGGCGCGTATGAACATCTTATCTGAGGCCTCATTGGCGGTGGCGGTGACCGTGGTGACTGCTCCGCTGGTGTTCGGCACGAAGGTCACGGTAAGCCCACCGTTGGGGCCACTTCCGCTGGCATACCAATCGCTGAGATTTGGCGACCACTCGTAATAACCTGTTAGGTCGCCTGGTGGGTTCTCGTTCTGCGGATGGGTGAAGGTGAGCATGGAGGCGGTGGAGGAGAGACTGGTGATGAATTGGTTGGCTTGTCCAGGGTGAGTACCGAGCCAAGCTTTCAAGATGTTAGACAACTTGTCGCCGTCCGCGTCATCCTCGGTATCTTGGTCATCGACTGCGAGGCCCCATATGGGATTAGCAATGTAGAGCCAGCGAAGTTGTTGTCGGCGTTCGAGATCAGTGTCTTCATTTCCTGCGCCATGGATTGGCCGATCAGGCAATAGGATTCGGCATTACGATTCCAGTGATAGTTCTGGCTGGATGGGGAGACTAAAGAATCACGCCAGAAGCCTCGCGTTCCGACGACAGCAACATTGCCATCGAAGGTCGGATACTTAGTGAAATCCTTCATGGCCAATTGAGCATTCATCAGGGAAAGCGCCCGAGGATGGGTCTCGGTCAACCCGCCAATACCTATTGTGGCGATAACAAACGGCAGGCTCGGCTTTCCCAGACCTGCACGAACATCGTTGATGAAATTTTTCATGTTAACTACATACTGATCATTGTAAGCCTGATCCACTCGGTCGTTCCATCCCTGGTGCCAACCAAATCCTGCCAGTTCATAGCCGTTGGCTGCATCATATTCGGGAAAATAGGTCGGCAGATTAGCTAGAACATCACTCACGTGGCTCATCATCTCCTGGTAGTAATAGCCTTCTTGACCTGCGGCCGTCGGAGGATTGATACTCCAGCATGAGCTCGGAGGTCGGAAGTCCACTGCAAGGCTCTTGCCGCCCCAAGCGGTCTTTATGATCAAGATTTTCTCGCCGTAGGCGTCGCCAAGAACGTGGCCGAACTGCA
>JBLHPP010000008.1:0-21453 GCA_047624385.1 Crocinitomicaceae bacterium | reverse complement strand
CCTTGCTTTTCCCCAGAAAGCTCAGCATCACCTTCATCTGCGATGAGCGGAGAGTAAGCAGCGATGAACCCTAGGATAGGGCTGAGTGCTAATCCTTTGGATATGGCCAAGCGGATATGATTTTTTTGGGAGGACATGGCTCTAGTTTTGGAAATTAATTTCGTAGCTCGGCGTGTCCGTGTCGTCGCTGGTAATTGTGAGCTTAGCCGTCCCACCTGAATAAGTTACAGTGATGAGTTGGTGAGCACCTGGCCCCACGCTCGTAGCGCTCAGCCCATTCGTGATGCTAAGGCCACCTGTTACCGCGAGGCTCAAGCTGGTCAGGTCAGAATCACCAAGGTTCACAAGACGCAGCGTGACTGATTCTCCTGTCTCTGCTGTGTAATTACTTTGGTGAGCATAGTCACTCCCATCAAAATTCTCAAGATTGAGATTCATCGGATTAATTCGGGTGCCCAAGATAGTCGAGACTGACAGCATACCGATATCTGTTCCAAAAGGGGAGCCAGCAGTAGAATCTGACGATTCACCTAGCATCAAAGTTTCGCCATCGGGACTCACTTTTAGAACCGTTGATTCACCATCAGTTATGAACGTAAGGTCCTGGCCACTAAGAGACCAGGTACCGACCTCTGCCGCCGTGTCTATGTCATCTAAGGATTTTTCAATTTTGACTGTATATACTTGTTCATAAGCAGGAGTAACGCTTCCATCATAAGATCCTTGAGTCGTGACCTCAATCTCGCGTTCCCGGAAATTAGAGGAAAAGGAAAGAGTTCCGTCAGTATTGAATGTCAATGTTCCTTGCTCACCGAAAGCCCACAAATACAATGCATTATTCGATGATTGATTCGGACTAGTGCCGTTCAGGGCTGAAGCGGTTCCAGTTCCAAGCTCAGAAACATAAAACTGATAGACGCTTCCAGAAACCTGTTCTAATAGTGTGCGGCCGGGAATGCGCGCAGCAGCTTCCAATTGTGCGATGCGTACGGCATTGTCATTAATTGCATCAATCAGTGCTTGGAAGTTCTGATTTATATCGGCCGCGGTCGCCGGAGTGCCTGACTGGAACGTTGTGATCTGGGCATTATCCACCGGATCAGCAAAGGCCGACAGGGCGAAAATGGGCGAAATTAGGGCGAGGACGTTATTTTTTTTCATCAATACTAGGGATTTGCTTTATAGCCAGCGAAGATGGAGAATCAGCAGTGATTAGGCAAGAGTAAAAGTTCGAAGGTGATCGAGATTTTAGAAAACTCCGGGTTGGCCGGTGATGGCCCATCCTCACTCGATATAAACACTGAATCCTTACACACTACTAGACATGTACACACTACTAGACAGACAATATTTGAGAAGATACCGCGCATCCTTTTATCTACAACAAAGCCCCTGCATGTCACCTTTCCATAAGTACACACTACTAGACAGACAAAAATACACACTACTAGACAGACAATATTTGAGAAGATACCGCGCATCCTTTTATCTACAACAAAGCCCCTGCATGTCACCTTTCCATAAAGGGGCTATAAGCCAGCTAACGACTGCCCTGCACGCGTGATGCAGGCAGGGATGGTTCTCCGAACCGTCCGGCTGTGAGGATGCTTCTGAAGCCATTCGATGGACCTATATACCACGACTCTCAGCAACGCCCCATTCTGGCCAATTGTCGTTGCCATGTATGAGGTCCATTTCGACCTTTGGCGTGGTCTTTCCATCAACCTCGCCGGACGTTTTGGAAAAACATCCCTGCCAGCATCGCACACAACAAGACAATAGACTCATATTGTCGATCCCCTGAATTTTCCTGAATTTCATAAAAAAGGAACCTGCCAGCACCTCGTGGTTTACTGCGCAGTTGTTTATTTATCCGCTCAAAGGCTACGTTGGCAAAAGCCAGAGGAATCGATGCAATGGGCACTAGATATCAGCGACGACGACAAGCGTACGGATGCCGTTGTGGAAACTTACAATCAATGGAAAGTAGAGCACGCATCTGGAGCCGAAGCCTGGCTGGCCACACAAGACCCAGAAACACGTGAAGCTATTTTAGCGGGTGCCGAAAATGACGAGTAGCTGAAAGCACGCGACAAAAAACAAGCGCAGACAATAGCTTCATGTCTAGCTGAAGGCTAGAATCATACCAGCCCAGTCAAAGGCGAAGCCGCATGGCTGGGTATCAGATAATCTAGCCAGAGTTAGCTGAAAGCTAACATCATGCTGAGTGATCAACTAAACGGCTAGAAGCATGAACTTGACCTTCAGCCAAGGAGGCTGCGGTTATGGTTTACCCCGCCATGCGGCTACGCCTTTGACGGGGCTGGTATAAAGTTCTCCGTTGGAGAACCCAGCCAGATTCAGCTGTAATGACTAGGGTGGCGCGATAGAAATCTGGTGTGAATCTCGGACAAATTTTTTGTCGTGTAGTGTGAGCTAAAAATCTACTGCCAATCCAGCAGGACTTTACCACGGCGCTGGTTTTGCTGTGAGCGCTCTAGGGCTTCTGCCAACTCACTTGGTTTGTAGGATTTTTCTACTGACTGAGTCAGCTTTCCATCCACCACCCACTGGGCGAGCTGGCCATAAACTTGCTCGATCTCCCCTCTTTCGGCTGCTTCTATCCATTTCGTGATCCACAGTCCACGCAGGTTGATGCCTTTGAAGATAAGAAATTTGTTAGGCACCTTGAGGCTACGCATACTCATCGCTCCGAAGGTGACCTGAGTTCCATATTCGGCGAGCGCGTCCATCTGGCGGAGTGCGCTGTCGCCACCCACCGCATTGGAAGCGAGCTTTGGTAAATGGTCACCGCAGATTTCGCGCACCTTTGTCACGAGGTCGCCATCGTCTAATAAAACATGGTCCGCTCCGAGAGCTTTGAGCTCCGATTCGAGCCCTTCGCGACGGACGGTATTGATGGTACGTAGCCCGAGGAGTTTGGCAATTTGGATCAGGCATTGTCCGACTCCGGAGTTTGCCGCATTTTGGATGACCCAGTCACCGGGCTTCAGATCGGCGTAGCTGTGGAGTATCTGCCAAGCTGTCGCAGGGTTAACCTTGAGCATCGCGGCCTGTTCTGGAGCAATCTCAGAGGGGATACGCAGGGTATTGGCAGCATTGCAGACCACATGGCTTTGCCAAGTGCCCACGCGCTCAATAAAGATCACCTTATCTCCTGCAGTAAAGCCCTCGGCCTTGCTCTCTAATACTTCGGCACAGCCTTCGATTCCTGGCGATGCCGGGAGGTCGGGTTTGACTCCGTAGTTGCCTTGAATGAAATTGATATCCGCTGGGTTGATCGGAGTCGCCAGCATTTTAACTAACAATTGTCCGTTCTCTATCGCTGGAAGTTCGATTGACTCTAGTTGAGCCACCTCTTCGACTTTGCCGAAACTATGGAATTGTACTGAATTTGAAATCATGGG
Source organism: Crocinitomicaceae bacterium (assembly GCA_047624385.1). Classification (GTDB taxonomy): domain Bacteria; phylum Verrucomicrobiota; class Verrucomicrobiia; order Verrucomicrobiales; family Akkermansiaceae; genus Rubritalea. Next base: position 18,025 of record JBLHPP010000008.1, on the reverse strand, counting down.
AATAGTCCTCTTTGTTTTTTAACATCGGCCACTTCTTTAATGCCCAGCGCCAGTGCTGCTAAACGATGCGGTAGCTCGTTCCTTTCTGCAAAGGAAATGACACGATCAAATGCCTTAGCCATCATCGTGTCCAGCTTTGTCAGTACCTCTTGCTCACTCCACTGGAATTGCTGGAGGTTCTGCACCCACTCAAAGTAGGAGACGGTGACACCGCCAGCATTACAGAGCACATCTGGTATCATGAAGATGTCACCTCTTTGCTCAATGATTTTATCGGCGCCAGTGGTAGTTGGACCATTGGCGGCCTCTGCGAGCACTTTGCACTGAAGATCCGCAGCATTATCAGCAGTGATCACACACTCTAGGGCCGCTGGAACTAGCACATCACAAACTTGCACTAATAGAACACCTGGATCGATAGCTGTGGCACCAGCAAAGCCCTTCACTCCCCCACTGCTAGCGACATAGTCACCTAGAACCTTCACATCTATTCCTTCTGGGTTAAAGACAGCCCCAGTCACATCTGAAATACCTATAATCCGCACACCAAAGCGTTCTAAAGTGAGTGCCGCGTGGTAGCCCACATTACCAAAGCCTTGGATGATCGCTGTGGCCTTTTCATGGAGAATTTTACACTTGGTGAGAGCGCGAGTAGCGAGAAATGCCACACCGTGGCCAGTGGCTGCCGTCCGGCCTTCCGAACCTTGGAGGTTGACTGGCTTTCCCGTGACAATCCCGGGAACTAAGTGGCCAGCATGGCTGGAGTAGACATCTAACACCCACGCCATCACCTGTTCGTTGGTTCCCATATCAGGCGCCATTACATCGGTCTCAGGGCCAATAAAGGGTAGCATCTCAGCGGTGTACCGGCGAGTCAGGTTTTCTAACTCAGCCTCACTCATTGAGCGTGGGTCGCAGGTAACCCCGCCCTTACCACCACCAAATGGTAAGCCCATCAACGCACACTTCCAGTTCATCCACATAGCGAGTGCCGCGACCTCAGCTAACTTCACATTCGGATGAAATCTTAAACCGCCTTTGACTGGTCCGCGCGTGAGGTGGTGCTGCACACGATAACCGAAAAAGACCTCAGTCTCACCATTGTCGCGTTTGATGGGGATGGTGACTGTCAGTAAGCGCTTAGGCCACTTGCAACGCTCTCGCACGTCATTCGATAACTTTAAAAAATCTGCTGTGCGATCAAATTGCTCAGCTGCCATCTTGAATACTGGATTTTCGAGGAGTTGCTCCTTCATATTTGCTAATCAAACATGCAGAACATCTTTTCAAAAGGTAAAAAGTCAAGAGATCCAAATAATACTTGGGATTCTTCATAATCTATCACCCCACAAAGAAAAACACCCTATTAGTAATTCACTAATAGGGTGTTTTAAAAAATATTTTTAGAACTTATCAATTAGAGCTGGGCCATCTGCGAGATGATTTCACGCATCGACTCAACATTTTCAAGCCATTCATCGAAATCCTCAGCATCTGACCAAATGTCACGAAGCTCAGATTCCTTACCAAGTACTTTAGCTAGAGCTAGAAGGGCAACCTCTGGGAGGTCGCTGACGTCGTCGCATTCGTTGTCGCCAACCCAATCAACCAATTCACCAGGAATTCCGGCACGAGGTTCGTCAAGGAGAGCAATCAGAGTCTCACTCGCAGCCAGGACTATGGCTGCTTGATCGGCTTCAATATAACCGGGATCGATACTGAGTGATTCACTCAGAAATTCACGTGCGTCTTCAGAGTCAATGAGCTCTTGAATCCAGTCGTTAGCAGTATCTTCTTCAAATGTTTTTGTTCCCCAGGCAGCCATAATTTTTAGTGCGTTGTTGTGCGTGTTGATTTTGATTTAGAGGATGAAATTGCAGCGGTCAATCTCTCTTACAGAATTTTTTTTCAAGCTCCATCTCTCTCAATCTTTTCAAACATATGTATCATTGATTATTATAGCTATATTCCTCATACTATTCTCCCATGAAGGCTAAAAATGTCTATCAGTCGCCAGAACAGTGTGCACGCGTCACATCTGAGATGAGTGATCTAGAGCTCCGAAGCTACTATTCACAAGATGAAATATGTGTCCAAGCAGTCGCTTGGCTGTATCTCTTCTGCGGCAGCTTTGTCGGAGTTTTAACGCTAGTACTTCTCAAATTTGCCATCGACATCCACCATCTTCTACTCATTTTTATGAGTTATTTCGCGCTGCTTATAAGCAGCATCTTCATCATACTTGGCTGGGGTATGCGTCACTACGACCCATGGTCGCGCACACCAGCTCGTTTCGCTGCCATCGTCATGATCTTTTTTGTACCTTTAGGGACCCTCATCGGTATCATCTGCTTTTTCTTACTCAAAAAAAGAGCGCACAAGGAAATCTTCACTAACAAATATCACGCTATTTTACTCTCAGATCCCTTGCAAAAAAAATACCACCAGTTGTGGGTACCCATGCTTATTGGAGCCCTCACAGCGACCCTGATGGCTTTAGCAGTAACATTCCAACGCCACTTCATCATCAAACTACTGACGGACGGATTACTATAGCCACACTATTAGCTAATTGTTGTGGCTATCAAAAATTCCGAATATCTAATGAATCTTTTTTAGACTTCTTCACCCACAGATTTCGCGGAAGATGCTTAGAGTCTATCACTCCACCCAGCTACCTGGTTCTTTACGGAATGTGTCGAAATCTCCAGAAGATTGGTCCCAAAGATACACTGCCCACAGGTAGGACCGATATTTGAGCTCACAGTTTTGACGGATAAATAATTCCTCACGTGCTCCCGGGTATTCCCATCTAATATTCTTTTTTCTGGAACGAAACTTCTCACGATTTAGGATAATCCAAACGCGTTCATCGGTGGCAAATATTTTTTGTAGGTCAGCTAATCGGTTCACCACAACAGCATTTCCATTTCTGTCTCTCAGCAGTCCTTCAGCCCGATAGGTGAAGTCGTATAGTATTGGCACTACAAGATCGTAGTCGACTTTACCCAGCTCAATCATTGCGGCGTGAGGGTGAGGTTCAGTAATCATAATCTTATCCTCAACCCTCATTTCTGCTCTTACGTAGGCTAAGGAAGAAATGGGGTCGCCGAGAATTTTCTCATTGTATGAGCCCGGAATCCTCCAGGGTGACATCGAAGCAATTACTGCCAGCAGGATCACCCAGCGCAGCGACACACCGATGCTGTAATTAGACTGAGCAGCCACCCACTTACTAAAAACTCTCACTCCATGCACCCCCAGTAAAATCCAGATTGGTATCACTGAGTACATGTAACGGAAGCTCACAGATGTGATTAAAAAGTTAAATGTTACTACCGAAATCAGCAAAAATGCATGGAGTGTGATGGCCACACTCGAGCCACGGCGAATAGAATAGATGAAACTCACAATGTAAAAAACTCCCAATACCAAGTGGATTCTGGAATACCCAATAAACATACTTGCTAGATTGCCTAATTCCCAAAATGTAGGAGCCACAGTAGCTTCTACATTGGGTGAAACCCCGACTGATTCCGTAATACACTTCACCTTAAATAATAAAATATCAGCAGCCACTAACAACACGGCGATAAATAAATAAATCAATGACTTCAAATCCCAACGGAAGGGCACGCCCTTACCGAACAATAGGTAAGCAATCAAAAATACTGGAACAAAAGTGATGCTTATCTCCTGACTAAGCACCGCAAAGGAAAACAGCACAATGGCCCCAACACGGTACCAAATGCCACGCCTCTCAATAAACCCCTCTATAAATAGAAACACCATCAACAGCACCATCAACTGCTGTTGTTGGTAGAACCTTGCGATGTGCCCGCTGAAAATTAAGAATGGATGCAGCGCAAAGACTAGCACGCTAGCACAGGCTATCCAGCGGTCACGGAAAAAACGCATCGCTATTCCCCACAACACCCAGGCTGTAAGCACGCTTAACACCACTGAATACAACCTTAGAGACCATATGTGGGGACCAAACACCTTAACCACAGCCGCTGCAAGATAGTGGTACAATGGACTGCGGCTATACCACACCTCTCCAGCCAATCCCGGCTTGCCGGTCTCAGCAATTGCAAGTACCGCCTGAATCGATGCGTATTCGTCATCATCGATAGGCTGAAAGTGCACCATCCAGCCCCGGGTGATAAACACCAGAACTAACAGCACTAACAGGCACAATCTATTGTGAGAAGTAGTACCTATGGGACCTCGCATACCCCTTCCCCAATGATAGATAATGGTGGCGAAAATCATACTGAGCAGCACCAGTAACGGACCTCTATTATGAGTTAAAAACCACACATATTCACTGCGCTCAGCCATACTGAAGGCCACTAAGGCAACTAGGCCTAAAATAACGCTATAAATTGCACAAAATTTCCCAGCCCAAGCATACCAACGAGGAATAAACACGGAAAAAACTATCGCTAAGGGCACCAAGAAAAACAGATTAAACCGATTATATCTTGAACCTGAAATTTGGTAAAATTCTAGTGTCGGCAGATCAGTAGGCTGAACTTTATAGCCAGCTTGGGCCTCACTTCCATCTTCAGATTTCCAGTTGAGTTCGGTGAGAGCTAGCTCACTTCCATCTTCTTGCTCGACCCTTCCATCTAGAGAGAACTTAAGTGGTTGGCTGCCTTTGTAGCCCACGTCAACCTTCTCAACTAGCTTCACGCGCAGCGTATTACTACCAGACTTAAGATAAGCTCCTATGTCGTATGCGTGGAACTGCACCCCTAAACCCTTTCTCAATAAAGCCAGTGGCAGGGCTGCATCAGCTTCCTCATAAAACCCATAGGGGTCCTGCTCGCGCCCTCTTTCCTCATCCCCATCACTTAGAAGATTAGCCCCCGTCTGATTTGGGCGCTCTCGCGTACGGTTCTGCGTATTTTCGTAGCGCTTAAAGTCATTCTCAGTGGGGTCACCATGCCTTGGGTCTTCAAAGCGCTTTCCTGAAAAAAATGACCCTACTTCGTCTGGGTCTAATAAGACTGGAGATGTGGCTAAAGGACGCCGCCCAGACCATGCCACATCCCATTCTCCAGCATTGAAGTTACCTTTAGCACCTTTTACATCAACACGCTCCCCATTCACCCAAAGCCAGAAATCACCATAGCTGGCAATACGCATGGAGCCTCCCACAGGTTCAGAAACATCAAACCCTGCCACATAGCTGGAATTACCATCGTGCTCATCTTTCAGCACCCACTCTCCTTGAAATGCTTCCTCGTACACTTTTCTTGGCACCTTACTCACAAAACTCTTTCGAGAGTTAGTACTAGTCTGAGCACGACTCCAGTGCGACGTCGAGTAGAGTGGCTTAACCCAACTATTTTGACCTAACCCTAGGGGGACTGGTTCAGCAAACCATTGACCATCAGTCCTGATCTCAGTTAGTTGACCATTTTTTGTTAGTATGGAACCAAATGCGAGAACCTCGGGTTGGGCCGACCTCCCCTCCAGTTCTAGACATATACTATTCTTCCCTTTCTTCAGGTAGGGACGCAGATCGAAGAGAGTAACAACCATTGTATTATTGTGACCAGTCCATTGGTATTCTCGAGGGAAGTTGTACGCCACTATCGGCTCACGCCCAAGCAATCGTTGAGCTGGCTCAGTGAGGCCATTTTGAAAAATTCGAGTGGGCCTCCAATACCCTTGGGCTCCGACTGCATCTCCATTACAAACCAACTCGAACCCTCCATCACTGACAACTCCTATCCATGCATTGCCAACCTCAGATGTGAGTTCTACGTCACGACGGAAGCATCCCGTGTATTGACCGCCGTCCTGGGTAGTTATCCACTGAGCACCGTCAGGAGCCACGTAATCATGCAACCCAGACTTAGGCCCATAATTGCCCGCCAGAAAAATCTGGGTTAAAAGTAAGGCTGCAAATATCCACACAGATGCTTTTGAAAGACCGATTTTCTTTACTATACTAGCCATGAGCTTATTTTCCCATTGAACGTTTCCTCGCCTCCCATGCCCTCTCTACATGGCCTTCCTTCAACTCTCCCTGCGCTAGCATCCAGTCCGATGCCGCTTTTACGCCTCGTTTATTTTTACTACGCACCCCTTGATAGAGCTGCATCAGCCCTCTATGCATTGATTGATTCATCACCAAATCTCCAGTTTGCAAGGAGACCAGCTGGCGATGAAAGTAAGCCTGCAAACAGTTATCCTCAGAGCTAAGCACGCGATCCAAGTAACTCTTAGCTCGACTATAGCGACCTGAGTTGATGCTATTGATAGCGACCCTCAACTGCTGCCGACTGATCTCTCTAGCTTGGTAACGAGGTAAAGTTGTTGAGTCTGCGGCGAGTGAATCAACTACAGACCTAGCTCTCTCAAAATACCCCTGTCGCTCTAACAAATAGACTTGATACAACTGGGAATTGACGGAGGCCCTTTCACCAGACTTGAGATCGCAATAACCTAGCTGCCTGATAATCCCCGTGTCACAGCATAAACTTGGCAAGTAGCCGATCGCGCGCTCAATCTTCGTACGTGCTGTCAGGTAGTCGCTATCAGCCAGAGAATCCTTGGCTTCGAGTAGAGCATGATGGGCAAGTTGGACAAAAGCCACCATCACAACAATCATCACAACAGATATTTTTATCAAAAAAACAATACTCTCTTTAAAGAGAAACCTAGCTTCAAGCACTGATTCCCTCCAACTAAAACCACACACACACAAGCCCAGCAACACATATCCTGTCAAAGCATAAAACCACCCACTACCAACAAACTGGGTAAAGCTAGGCCCGTAGCCAAACCACCACAACCAATCATTGATCTGGGTCACACCCATTGAGCCAGCAGGTGGACGATAAACTGCCAACCTGTCAGGGGGGTCTTGTGCGTTCACTCCAGTTCCTAACTCCACACTTCTTTCAGAATGAGCGCGAAAAACATCACCACCTAACCAAGTCATGGTATCATGCTGCTGTTGAAGCCAAGCGGCATCACCAATCAATTCAGTATCCCTGTGTGCGATCACTGAAGGGTACCAAAGTACACAGACAAAACCTAGGATAGCTCCCTTTATCACGGGTTTCTTCCAATCACCTCCTCGCTTCCTAACCCACAACAATCTTGAAATAATAACTACCGAAATAAGCATCAATCCAAGCTTGAAATAAAGTGTGAACTTAGAATCCAACGTATAGAAATCACCGCTGGTAACATCATATCGAGGCAGTGCAAACCACGGACCAATAAACGAAATGACCACAAACCCTAGCGCTACTAGAGACATTACTAGATTGAGAAGCTTAGGCAGCAAATCTGGGTCATTCTTGATTGACTGAAATTTTATCATCCACCTTAAGATTTATGTGACCCTCTATCAATACCTGCTCACCCACCTTAAGTCCACCAAGGATTTCCACATACTTAACACCTACGTGCCCCACAGTCACCTCCCTGATTGACCAATCTTCCAAGTGAGCCACATAGACTAAAGCAGATCCCGCTGACAGAGAAAGTACGGCAGCTCTAGGAACAACAACTGATTCGCGCTCTATCAATAGGCGCGTGAACCCAGTCATTCCTGTGATGATCGTCTCACTGAGTTGATCTCCCTCGAGATTGATACGTACTTTAAATGTGGCGGCCCACTCTGGAGAACCTGAACCTCTGGGCCTCAATGGCCTAGATATCTCAGGGCCTCCACTATTGAAACTCACAATCGGCTTCACCATAGTAATCTCAGCCGGCCATTTCCTGCCAGGATAGGACTCCAAGGTGACGCTACATTTTTGCCCTTGCTTCACAAAAGCATAATCCGCTTGGTCAAAATATGCATCAAACCACAAACCACTCGAAATTAGAAAGCCAGGCTTACCGCTATCCTGGTTATACTCTCCAGCCTGAACCAAGACTCGATCAACCACGCCATCTGCCGGAGCATACACCGTGTACTGCTTCAGCTCTTCCTCGCGGTGCGCCAAAGACTGCTTGGCATCATCCAATGCATTCTCTGCTATTTTGAGGCTCTGCTCCACCCCTTTTTCAGCCATTTTCATAGATAGCTGAGCTTGAGAAAAAGCTTCCAAGACCGTGGAATACTCCCTTCTAGTTTCTAACAAGTTAACCTTAGAAATCACCCCCTTGGTGAAAGCGCTCTCATAGCGATCGAGTTTCTCCTTAGCGAAACTTAACTGCTGTTCGATGGCTATGAGGCTAATTTTCTCCACCTCTGGCCTTTCTTGTGCTAGCACATAGGCTGAACCTAAGCGCACGCGTTCAAGCTCAGCAGCTGCCGTCGAGACAGCAAGCCGTGCTGATTCGCGCTTAATCTTTGCTTTGGTGGAGTCCAAATTTGCTAGAACCTGCCCAGTGATGACGCGGTCCCCCTCGCTCACAAACAACTTATCTACGATCGCCATCGGTATAATAGGCACTAACACCGGCTGGCTAGAACACATTCCTTCGCCCATAATGAAATAATCGACCGACTTTCTTTCTACACTCACTTGCGACACAGGTAATGGCCGGCCTGACTTTCTGAGGAGTTCGGTATAGGCCAACTTAGAGGAGGCTAAACCATTTCCTGAACTCTTATAGGCTGGATAAATAACTATGTAAGTGAGCACTACAAACCCTAGTAAAACTAACGCTAAAAGCGTGATAGCCCATACGTTATCTTTCAAAAATGGTTTAATAACTGAGACTTGATTTTTCACAACATTCTTCCCTCTTTTGATTTTTGACTAGCTTTGCTCTTTTGATAGCTCCTGTTCCTACGACGAGAAATATCGAGACCACCTCTGCGATCATCTGACAACCTCTCCAGAGAGCTGCCACCAAAATAGCCTGTTCTATGGAGGTGTACTGGCATAATAGGGTCACTATAACAGCCTCACGCACACCAATACCACCAGGAATTCCAATTGCCCAAAATCCTGCGACCCAAGCAGCTCCGGCAACACCAATAACAGCAAGGTAAGGAACTCCAACTCCTGGCACCGCAGCCATTAGTCCCCATAGTAATGAGGCATTGAATACACAGAGAACTAAATAATGGCCCGTGGTTCGGAGACACTTTCTGAAATCCACTGGCCCAAGGCTCAGAAATGCTCTCAATTTATCCATTTTAGCGACCATCACAGCCAAGGCTCCCCCGACACAGATGACAGCTAGGCCAACAAGTAACAGAAGGTTAAATGATTCACCTAATCTCTCAACCCATTGATACACTGGGAAACTTATAAATACAGTCACCGCGAGCAGCGCCCAAGCCACATTAGTAATCATCAGTTCTAGCACCATACTGGAGCTCGCCTTTTTCTTGCTGAGCCCAATTTCACTAGAAAGTAACACCCGAGAACCATAACTCCACAAGGCACCGGGTAACCACTTTAGTGACTCCGATTCTAACCAAATTCGAGCACAATCCATGCGTTTCTTAGGAGTATAGAGACAAGCAAGTACTTCAGACCAAACACCAGCATTCCAGACCTGATAGAAAACAAGACCAAGGATAACGCCTCCTAGAAGAGGGAAATTCACATTCCCCATGAGGCTGGGTAGTGCCCCAAAGTGCTCAGAGAGCGCTATTGAGGCACACCCCATTGCTAACAAAATTATACCATATTTTATCCAAGACTTCATATTTTATACTTTCTGGTAAGCTTTAGAATCCACGGCTGCTGTAGGAATGAGTGATGCGTATACATCATAAGTCTCCTTAGCTATACGCTCCCAATCAAAGAACTTCTTAACATGCAAATATCCAGCTTCACCGAGCTCTACGCAGAGGGCTTCATCATTAAGTAGTCGAAGGATCGCATCAGTTAAGGCTTGCTCGTTCTTCTCTTCCACGAGCAAGCCTGTTTCGCCATTGTGAATAACATCTGGAATACCACCAACATTGGAGGCTATCACAGGTTTCTTGTTTGACAGTGCTTCTATCAAGACGACGCCCAATCCTTCAGTGTCCCCATTGTCATCATAGATGGCTGGGTGCACGTAGATAGAGCAGCTTGCATACAAGCGACTGAGTTCTTCATCACTCACAAATCCAGGGAAGGTGACGACGTCAGATAAACCAAGCCCCGCTGAGAGTTTCTCCCATTCTTGCTTACGATCACCTTCTCCCGTGATAACAACATCGACATCAATTGAACTTAAGACTTTAGGTAAAGCGTTTAGAAGTACATCAATACCCTTCCGCTGAACTAAGCGGCCACAGAACAAAAGTAGCGGCTTTTCACTATTTTTTATCTCATCGCTTTTACACCGCACTGTCGCACCATACGGAAGAATGACAGCGTCGTCGCAGCCACTCACCCTTGAAACTTCACTAGCGGTATGTGAGCTATTGGCACAGCGGACATCTGCGACTCCTAATAACCATGATAAAACTTTGTGAACGGGCCGGCTCCTACGTGCTATAGCAAGCTCAGCACCATGGCTCATCGCTACTATTTTCACACCTAAAAGGTACTTAGGTAGCAATGCGTACAAACCGTGAGGGAACGGCCAATGCACATGTAACACCTGGATGTCATACTTCACACACCACCAAAAAATTGAGAGAGTTCCCATCAAGATGTATGGTAATACTAATAGCTGATAAAAGATTGAACGAATCTTGTTAGGCGCGCCTGCGTCATGGGTAAGTGTCTCTAGCGCTTTGGGAGCATAACGAAATCTATGCACTGGAACACCATCAATACTGTGACTTCCCAACCCTCTGAAAGCGGGGGCCATCACTCGGGTATGACATGGGTAGTCCTTCATCTGAGCTATAAGCTCACGCATCCAGGGCACTTGGCAGTCGCCTTCACTTCGGGCATAGGTTGAGGTCACCACTCCCACGTTTATTTGTTGATAATTATTCATGGTAATAAAGAGTCAAAGTTTACAGGTTTGTTGCAGGTTTAGCTAGCGGCTAAGATACTACGAGTAGATACCTCATACTGGGCCAGACGTAATGAAGGGTGAGCGTCATCGCTGTTGATCATCTCAACTACCATCAAATCCCTCCCCTTTTCCATACCACGGTAAACATGGTGTTCGGACATTAATCCCTGCATACACACCAACACCGCACTCAATATACTGATAGCTCCCACTATAATTAGCACACCAGCGGCACCCCCTGTCACAGTGACTCCAATCGCTGCGATGAAAAGTCCTACCCCTATCATGGTCAAAATAGCAGCTACCTTGCCCGCGAAATGCATTGGGCAATTTCTGAAACGCTGTAAGAACCCTACCGTGATAGTGTCGATAGCTCCAATGATGAGGCGACTCCAACCATATTTACTAACGCCATGTACGCGGGGGTGATGAGCCACTTCGATCTCAGCTGTCTTAAACCCTTTGAACGAAGCTAAAGATGGAACCATTCTGTGCATATCTCCATACATTGGAATAGATTTTACAACCTCCTTTTTATAGGCTTTGTAGCCGCAATTATGGTCATGTAGCTGAACTCCAGTTACTTTGCTTAATACTGCATTGAAAACTCTGCTAGGTAAGACTTTGTGCCATGGATCATAGCGCTTACGCTTCCAGCCTGTAACGATGTCATTGCCAGCTTCGATAGCCTCTAAAAAGCGAGGGATTTCCTCTGGATCATCTTGTAAATCAGCATCCATAGTGAAAACAATGTCACCTGTAGCCACCTGGTAGCCCAGTGCCAACGCATCCGCTTTGCCTCGGTTTGTTGCGAACCTGTAAGCCTTTACATGCTGGCTACTCTGCATTGCTAATGCCTGCATTTTATTCCAACTTCCATCAGTTGACCCATCATCAATGAAGATCACCTCCCAGCTACAATCCACACCTTGTAGATTTTTTTGAATGCCTTTGTAGAGCAATTTGATCGTTTCTTCCTCATTCATTGCTGGAATGATAAAGCTGATGCGTTTGGGTGATTGTTTGAATGAGGTATTATACATAGTTATTTATGGGTTATTCTCTATTCTTTATGCGCACAGCGTGCCAACCCTAAAAAAAAGACTCAACAACCTATGCATAAGCATATTACACACACAAAAAATCAAGTAATACTAACCCTTATCTTAAAAAGACTGAATTTTTTACAGCCAACATCAAAATTATACGGTAATGAATGCAGTGTGAAATCCCTAGGTTTTATAACTATCATTTGCTGTACTGCGCTGCTCCCTTGTTGCATCAAAGTTGGGCCCGACTATAGTGCGCCAAAAGCTCAAATGCCAGACGCTTGGACTGAGTCAATTGATGCGGACAACAAATCGTATCTTACAGGATCGCAACGCTGGTGGAAAAAATACAATGACCCGACTCTCGATAAACTCATCAAAATATCAAGAGAAGCCAATCCGAACATTCGAATTGCCCGCGCACGCATCTCTGAATCGTGGTATCAGAGATCAGTCCTCTCAGCTGCTTGGTATCCAAAGGCTGAGTTCAATGCACGTGATGAGCATGGTCTAGGCTCCTTTGACTCCTCCAGTGTTAAATGGGACTTTGATTCCTCACACCGTCAAATGGCCAATCTTGATGCCGGCTGGGAGCTCGACCTCTTCGGAAGAGTTACACGACAGGTTGAGGCTGCCACTGCTGAGTATGAAGCAAAAATTGAGGGGTATCGTGACGCACTAGTTTTTATCAATAGCGAAGTCGCTCTCCATTATATTGCTTATCGAACCTTAGAAAAAAGAATAGATGTAGCTGAAGAAGTAACGGTGAATTACACGCAGATAAAGAAAATGATTGATGGTCGCATAGAGGACAGCATCGCCACAAAAATCGAGTATCATGAATCTAGTGCTGACCTCAAAGCCAGCGAAGCTGAAGTCCCCCGCCTCAGACAGGAAAAAAAAGTTGTTGGCAACCGTCTAGCCGCCCTCTTAGCTATGCGACCCGCAGAAGTACCCGAACAGCTCAAATCAAACTCTAAAATCCCGACTCCACCTAGTGTTATCCGTACAGGATTCCCCGCCGAAATATTACGCTCACGCCCGGATATCCGAAGAGCAGAGCGCAAAGTAGCGGCTCAGTCAGCTCGTATTGGTGTTGCCACCGCAAACTTTTACCCACAGCTATCTCTATCAGGAGCGATAAGCTACGAATACTTCAGACAAGGTATAACTGTGGAAACACTCACTCGTACTTTAGGTCTAGGCCCTTCCGTTAAGTGGAGGATCTTCAATGCCTGCGCTGACCGTAATCGAGTCCGAGAACAAGAATCTAAGCTCAATCAAGCCATCACTCTCTACGAAGGCACAGTCATCAATGCTGTAGCTCAAGTCGAGAACAGCATGACTATACTTCATTATTCGAAAAAACGCCTCGGGCTCTTAAATAAAGCTACCAAAGAATACTCTGCCGCGGCTAACCTAATGGACGAGGCGTATCAAACAGGACAAGTCGATCTAAGACGCCTGCTCAATGCTCAGCAGGATTATATAAGAACTAAAGATGAAAGCATTGCCACACTCGGTCGTCACGCAGCCCACTCTGTGCGGCTTTTTAAAGCTTTAGCTGGAGGTGAACTACCTCAGCCCACCACCACCGCTGCGGCTGCTAATTGATGCGACTTAACTAAAACCTCCCGTAATTTAATCATAGAATGACCACTCAACTCGCTCATGGGACACGTTTCTAACTCCACACATGCTTCATACAGTGATTGCATGCCGAACATCCCGGAGGCCCCTTTCAGCTGATGTAGAGCCTCCCGAACCAGTTCTTCGTCACAACAAGAAACAGCATTACACATTTTCTGCAACAGCTCTAAACCATTTTCAAGAAATTCCTCCAATATTATTCCTATAGCCACATTGTCTTCACCGACTAATGTCAGCAAATGAAGTTTATCAATTTTCACATTCACAAGATTACCTTAACATTATTCACAGTTCCCACAATCTAAACCATGCCAAATTCACCCTATAACTTGATCATCGCTGATGACGAAAAAACGATTAGAAGCCTACTGAGTATCAAGGCCACACATTATGGATTTCGTCCAGTAACCGCCTCTAATGGAAAAGAAGTGCTAGAGCTTATTCGAGACCATGTAGATGTGGTATTACTAGACCTCCACATGCCTGAGATGGATGGATTTCATTGCCTCTTGGAATTATCAAAAACTCACCCGCATGTACCAATCATCATCCTAAGTGGTGAAAATGATGCTAGCTCTGCAATGAAAGCGGTCAAACTCGGAGCACATGACTATATCACTAAACCATTCGACCTCGACAACCTGTTCACCACACTACGTAATGCAAAAAAACTCAGTAACGTACAGCGTGAAAACCAATCTCTCAAAGACACAATCACCCCACAGGCGACGAGTACAAATGTCATCGCATGCTCTGAACCTATGCAAAAGCTGTTAGCTAAAGCCAAAAAAGTTGCCCAACTCGATTCCTCAGTTCTCCTCACAGGAGAAAGTGGCACAGGAAAAGGAGTGTTAGCTCGCTATATCCATGCTCAAAGCTTACGTGCTGATAAGCCATTCATTACAGTAAGTTGCCCTGCCATCCCCAGAGAGCTATTAGAAAGTGAGCTCTTCGGTCATGAAAAAGGTGCATTCACTGGAGCCCTCAAAAAGCGTATCGGTAAGATTGAGGCAGCAAAGGGTGGCACCTTATTTTTAGATGAGATTGGTGATCTCCCCATCGACCTCCAACCCAAACTTCTCAATGTCCTTCAAGACAGGGAATTTCAGCGTGTCGGTGGAGAAAAGTCACTCCCCTGCGATGTCCGTATTATCACTGCAACTAACATCGATTTCAAAAAGAAAATCGAGACAAAAGAGTTCAGACAAGACCTCTATTACCGTATCAGTGTAATCCCTTTAGAGATCCCCCCTCTCAGAGCTCGCACACAAGGAATCCTTCCACTCGCAAATCATTTCCTAAAACGCGTGGCTAATCAGAGAGGTCAATCAACAATATCTATTAGTAAAGAAGCTACCAATAAACTACTCAGCTATGATTGGCCGGGCAATGTACGGCAATTAGAAAATTTGATGGAGAGGGCATCGGTTTTTTGCGATAATAACGAAATTACACCTGATGACCTTATGGGGAGTATTGACACAGCTCAAAGCCTTCACTCTCCTACCTGCAATCTAGGGGGCAAGACCCTTATTGAAATTGAAAGATCAGCCATCGAGCAGACACTGATACTCTGTGACGGTAATAAAGCTGAGTCGGCACGCTCGCTCGGCATTAGCGAAAAATCTATCTATAATAAAATGAAACGCTTAGGACTAATGTCCTAAGTAAAACATCAAATAAACACTTATATGAAAGGTATCATATTCACAGAATTTCTTAGCATGGTCGAAGACGCTCATGGCCTCGACATGGTAGACACTATTATAGATAAGAGTGATCTCCCATCAGGAGGATCCTACACAACAGTCGGCACTTACCATCATACGGAAATCGTGTCGCTCGTATGTAATTTGAGCGAGGAAATCAACACTGAAGTACCAGCCTTACTTAAGTATTTCGGTTGCCACCTCTTTTATAGCTTTGCCAAATTATATCCACAATTTGTTAAAAAGTCAGCTTCCGCACTCGACTTCCTCGAGCAAGTTGAAACCTACATCCATACTGAAGTTAAAAAACTCTATCCCGAGGCTGAACTGCCCTCCTTCGATTGCTCACGCCCTCATTCATCGAATCAACTCTATATGACATACCACTCGGTTAAGCATATGGAAGACGTTTGTGAAGGCCTCATCCGTGGATGCCTAGCACATTTTGAGAGCACTGCTGATATAGAACGTAAGAGCGTTGGTGACAACTCTGAACTATTCATCATAACAATGACTTAATTACGATGTCAACTGAAGCTGAGAAATGGAAAAAGCGCTACGAGCGCCAGAAAAAGGCCAGAATAGAGGCGGAACAGTTGCTTGAGGAAAAAAGCAGTCAGATCTATGACGCTAATAAGCTATTAGAGCAACAGGTTCAAGTCAAGTCCTCAAAGCTGCGTGCTGAGGAGAAAAAGTTCACCGCCCTCTTTCATTCATCGATCGATGGTATTATCCTCTATACACAAGAAGGGTTTATCCTCAATGCAAACCCAACCATTTGCAAGCTCCTCAAGATGCATGCTGACCAACTCATCGGTACTAACATCATTGACCTTTATCCTAGAGATTTCCTCGACCAGGCGATCAAAGCCAAAAGTGAGGTTAACCAACTCGGTCACACACGCTTTGAAGTCACACTCAGATGCGCCGACAACACGCATGTGCCCACTGAAGTCTCAGCCTCAAAGTTTGAGGTTGATGAACAAACTATCATCCAAGGCATCATTCGTGATATCACCGAGAGAGATAAAATCGCTCAGGATCTAGAAAGAGCGTCCGAGATTGCCATCAAAGCGAATGAAGAGAAGTCCCTCTTCCTCGCAACAATGAGTCACGAGATCCGCACTCCCCTCAACGGTATCCTTGGATTTACCAATATTTTACTTCAATCAGATGCCCCTGAAGAACAAAGGCAGCACCTCCAGTTGATCAAAAAAAGTGGTGATATTCTGCTCTCTATCATCAATGATATTCTGGATTTCTCTCGTGTCGAAAGCCGCCAGATCGAACTCGAGATGGTCGACTATAACCTCACTGAGTGTATAGAAGAGTCCCTCGAGATCCATGCCCAAACTGACTCAACCAAGACTATTGACCTCCTCTATTCTATTGATGATAACGTCCCACTAGAACTCCACGGCGACACAGGAAGGATTAAGCAAATCATACTCAACCTAGTTTCCAACGGACTCAAATTCACCAATGAGGGCAGTGTAGTGGTACGTGCATCACATCCTAACGAAAACACGATCGAGCTTTCCATCACGGACACTGGAATCGGCTTTGCCCCCGAACTTACGACCAAACTCTTCAAACCATTCATCCAGGCTGATGCCTCCACCACTCGAAAGTATGGAGGCACTGGGCTAGGTCTCACTATCTGCAAACAACTCATTGAGATCATGGGTGGCTCCATTCGCGCCAGCTCGACTCTTGGAGAAGGGGCAACTTTCGTAGTCACTTTCCCCTACTTACCTGCAATCCACCCAATTCCAACTACTATCGTAAACAAGGACATATCAAAACTCAACGGCATCCGCGTGCTAGTGATTGACGATCACCCTATCAACTTAAAATTCATGCAGGCCAGGCTGGACAAGTGGGGCTGCAAGGTCACCTCTATGCAGTCTAGCCTCGCTGCTGCTGAGCTCGGTTCAGAACAACTTCTCACACATGACTTAATTCTTAGTGATATGCTCATGCCTGACATGGACGGCATCATGCTAGCCAGAGATTTACGCAAGAAACTAGGCAACAAGACCCCTCCAATGATTTTGGTTACTTCGTCTCATCATTTCTCAGAAAAATTAGAAGCTATCGAAGCTGGCTACAAAAGTGTCATCTATAAACCGATCAAAGAATTGGAGTTGATCACCAATATCAACCACGCACTCGCCCCCACGCTCTTTGGCTCAAAATCAATCCGGCCCTCAGAAAAATTTAGCCAGTGCGGTAGTCCTACCTACGCTTTGATTGTCGAAGATAACCCGATCAATGCCAAGCTCGCTAAGCTCTTGATTGAACGTATGGGACTAACCACACACATTGCCGGTAATGGCCAAGAAGCGCTCGATGCTCTCATCGACAAACAAGTGTATGCAGTCATCTTTATGGATATGCAAATGCCGGTTATGGACGGTCTGGTCACTAGCACAAAGATTCGAAAAGGTGTAGCGGGCTCGCATTACACCGACACGCCCATCATAGCCATGACGGCCAATGCTCTAGCTGAGGATAAGAAGCGTTGTTTTGATGCAGGTATGGACTATTACCTAGCAAAACCTATCAACACAGAAGAGCTTATCAAGATTTTGAGGGAAATAGGGATCATTTCTTAATTTCCCAGCATTCCTCAAATCACACCTAGATAAGCTCTGGCATGTAATTCTATGCTAATCTAGTAGCAGATTACCCCGTCCCTTTTTTGGATACCGTCCTCAC
>JBLHPP010000007.1:0-21929 GCA_047624385.1 Crocinitomicaceae bacterium | reverse complement strand
GCTTGTTTGTCGCTCAGTTCACTCGCAAGTTTCGCAGAAAAAAACTCAGTCGCCGAGTTCACTCCTAAGGAAGTTGATTCGCTCGGATGGCGCGTCGTTGACGATGGTGTCATGGGTGGACTTTCGAAAGGTAAGATCCAAATTTCAAAGGATGGCATCTTAAATTTTAACGGAAAGCTCTCGCTCAAGAATAACGGTGGGTTTTCCTCGCTACGGACGGGGAATCTTAAATTAGACCTCAGCGGCGCCGATGGTGTTGTCGCCAGAGTCAAAGGAGACGGCCGCACCTATCAAATGCGATTTAACACCGATGCTCGCTTCCGCTTTAGGGAGGTTTCCTTCTCAGCAGATTTCAAAACTAAGAAGGACGAATGGATCGAGATCAAGGTGCCGTTTGATGAATTCGCTGGAAGCTTCCGCGGAATGAAGTTAAAGAATGAGACTTTCGATCCAGCAAAGATCCGGAGAATTGGACTTTTACTTGGCGATAAAAAGGCGGGAGCCTTCGAAGTTCAGGTTGATTGGATTCGTACCTACGGAGCTAAGGCTGGCACGAATGACATTATTTCAGCCGCTCTTGCAGACGGAAGGTTTAGCACTCTCGCGGCGGCTCTCACAGAAGCGAAGCTAGTGGAGACACTACAAGGAAAAGGGTCATTCACGGTTTTTGCGCCTACTGATAAAGCATTTTCAAAACTACCAAAGGAAACGGTCGTAAATCTTTTAAAGCCTGAGAATAGGGATGAACTCCAAGCTATTCTAACCTACCACGTGCTACCAGGATCTGTAGATCTGGCAGCAGGACTTTCTGCAAAGCAGGCCAAGACGCTGCAGGGAGCAGAGCTGAAGGTTGGCTTCAGTGAGGGCAAGGTTCGCGTCAACGATGCTGCTATTATTGATGCTGACATCCGTTGCTCGAATGGAATCATTCACGTCATCGACTCAGTGATCCTTCCACCCAAGTCAGCCAACGATATCGCAAGTGTGGCAAAAAAAGCGGGAAGCTTCAATACACTGCTTGCTGCCGTCAAAATTGCGGGCTTGGACAAGGCGCTTACAGGAGACCAACCAATCACGGTATTCGCACCCACCGACGATGCGTTTGCCGCCTTGCCAAAGGGAACTGTAGAATCTCTTCTTAAGCCGAAAAACCGGGAAAAGTTAATCTCCATCCTGACTCTTCATACTGTCTCTGGAAAAATCTCAGCCGGTGATGCCTTGAATGCTAAAAAGGCCACAGCGCTCAGCGGAGGAGCGCTGGAGTTTGGAATTATCGATGGGCTCTTTAAAGTGAATGGAGCAACCATCGTGAAAACCGACATCATTTGCGATAATGGAATCATCCATGTTATCGACGCTGTTATTCTGCCAGAATCCAATAGCAATGCCAATAAGTCGCCTCTCATGCTAATCAAGGAAGCCATCGACCAAGGCGTCCCAGTCTTTAACGATGGGAATCCAGGTCAGTGCGCCACGATTTATCGTGACTGCATGGTGGCTATTTCTGAGGATCCCACAGTGGATCCTGAGGTGAGCAAGACTGGTCGTTTGTTGCTCGAGATTGCTGAAAAAGTCGATGACGATTCCAAGCGTGCATGGCTTCTGCGTCGCGGACTTGACCAACTCTATTCGGCTATCTCAGGCAAATAACTTCCCAAACTCTGGAAAACACACCAATGCCCGAATGGCTCGGACTTAAGGACGCGTGCCGTCATTTTTAGCCCCAAATTCGGCGGCATATTATAGCCTGGCGACGCCCTAGGTTTGGTCGGGGGATCCCTCAAGCCCTATGGGGGCGAGATAATTCTTAAGGGCACCTCCGGCAACTAGCGTTGGTGGTGCTGGAAAGAATTTCAAGCGAGGCTAGGCGTGATGAGTGAGCGGATTTTTATCCGTGAACAAAGAATATCGCAGCCGTGCGCAGAAAGGCTTTCCAGCCCGAAAGGGGCCTTAAGGGTCTTTAACTACGATTCCAATGAGTTATATCGCCCATTCAGGGCTCGAACTATCAAAATCGGATAGACAAGAAACGATCGATATATGCGTTGATCGAGCCGAAGAATTGAGGTCAAAAAATGCCGTGTCGTTGGCAGGTAATACCACTTAGTGAATCAAGGCTAGACGAGGGAGTGGTGCGAGCACCATGACTGAGGAGAAACGCCGATTTATCAAGAAAGCACCCGGCACTCAAAGCTTTCCGCGTAGCGCATTTCCCTAAAGTCCTCAAAAAGAAAATTTGTCTCTTTGGTTTTACTAAGTGATATAATACGTGCTGATAGTACCCCAACCTCATTTCTCGATAGGCCTTCTGGAAAAAACTTATATTTTATGAATCTGAATTTCAGTCTCTGGCGAAGACCTTATTGAATGCCCAACTGGGGTGCTCAAAACAAACAACCTAAAAAGTAAAAATTATGAAAATGAAATCCATATTCGCCATTATCGCCCTCGGACTCGCCGTACTTGTCACCCCTGCTAGTGCTGAGCATCACGGTAAGAAAAAAGACATCGTCGAAACCGCAGTAGCCAATGGGTCTTTCAAGACTCTTGCTGCAGCTCTTGGTGCCGCGGGACTTGTTGACACCATGAAGGGCGAAGGTCCATTCACTGTGTTTGCTCCTACTGATGAAGCGTTTGCTAAACTTCCTAAGGGCACTGTAGAAGATCTCCTTAAACCAGAGAACAAGAGCAAGCTCATCGATATCCTTACTTACCACGTAGTCTCAGGCAAGGTGATGGCCAAAACGGCCGTGACTCTTGACAAAGCCACTGCATTAAATAAGAAAGTTATAGCGCTGGCTGTGAAGGACGGATCACTTACCCTCAACGGTAGTGCCAAGGTCGTCAAAGCAGACGTCAAGTGCTCGAATGGCGTTATTCACGTCATCGACACCGTTATTCTTCCACCCGCTAAATAACTCTTCTAACGTTAGTCAACATACCGTATATTGCCTTGCTGCAATATACGGTATCGACAATCGAAAAGAAAAAGTTAGTCTCTACATTGAGTGAGCGGCCTACCCCAAAATAATTCGGACACAGGTATCCTCAGAGAGGTTGCCCGAGGGACCGCACACGCCATGGATCTATGCATCACAAAGTATGGCGGCCTTGTATGGTCAATTGCACAACGTTATGTGAAAGATCGCTGCTCTGCTGAGGATGTCGTTCAAGAAACCTTTACCGATCTATGGAAATCGGCCAAGCGCTACAACCCAGCCGTCGCAACCGAATGCACTTTCGTAGGAATGCTCGCCCGGCGTCGTTCTATTGACTATTTGCGTAAGGAAAGCCGTCGCCCAACGCTTGAACCACTGCCAGAGACTGAGTCACTCTCTCATGCAGCAATTGAACCGTCCGCTGCCACGCATTGCGAAAGCGAAGATGTCCGCGCGGCACTCAAGCAACTTACAGAAGAAACCCAACTCATCTTTTCCCTTCACTTCGACCAGGGTATGACCCACCCAGAAATAGTTGAAAAAACCGGCCTCCCGCTGGGCACGGTCAAGACCCGCCTCCGTCGCGGCTTGATTGAAGTGCGAAACAAACTGCGTCTCAGCGAAGGCGCTCAACCCCCATTACCTGCCAGCTCATGAGTGATCCAGATATTCTGACACGCTTCGAAGAACTCGAAGCCGGACGCATTATCGGTGATCTAGACACCGAGGAAACAATGGAGTGGCAAGAGCTTTCCAAAGACCCTCGTTGCAAGCCCGATATTTCGCTCGAATTTATGGCCGCAGCCATCGAGACTGAATACCTCCAGCAACAGGCGGTCGATTTACCCGCCAATATGGTGGAAAACATCAAGAAGAACATGGAGGCCTTTACTTCCGGCGATTCCAGCACCGTGTCGGACACAGCGTCGAGCATACATCCTGTCAGATGGCAGACTTTACTGCTGTCTCCGCAAGCCGCCTGGGCCTTGGCCGCCCTGTTCCTCATTCTTTTCATCAATCAGTCTCTTGTCACCCCCCTTGTAACGGATCCTCCGTCGAATCAAACTGTCTCTGCCCCACCCCAGCTTGCCCCTAATAAAGCTCTAGCCAAAATGCGGACGCAGGCCAGTGATCTGGTGGTGTCTGATTTTGGTGGTATTCAAGGGTATGACAAAATGTCCGGACAAGTCATTTGGAGCGACACCTTACAAGAAGGCTACATGACCCTGACGAATCTCCCTGCAAACAACCCTACTGCAAAACAATACCAACTCTGGATTGTTGACCCTAGTCGGGACGAAAAACCAGTCGACGGAGGAGTCTTCGATATCCCATCTGGGGAAGGCACCGTCATTATTCCCATCCGCAATCCACTTGTTGTAACAAATCCAAAAGCTTTCGTTATCACACTTGAGCAGCCTGGTGGTGTAGTTGTTTCCAAGCAAGAGATCGTCGTAGCGCTAGCTAAGCCATCCTGACTTTAGTTTTTTTGAATGCCGTGAACCGCTGCAGCTTTTCTATAAAAGTGCTAGCATTCGCTTGAACTTCCCAGCCCTGAGGGCAACCAACTCAGGAGCCAACTATACTTGGTAAAAAACTTGTGCCACTAGTTGCCTCCGTGATGTAGTTATAATAACTTTTTTCTTTTTTTTGAATCCAATTTGGATGGTCAGGCGAAGACCTACTATGAACCCACAAAGGGTAACCTTAGAAACCCAATACAAAAATCATGAAAATATTAGCTACAACGGCCTTACTCAGTGCCATCGCCTTGGCATCACCAATCAATGCTGCCGAATGCAATACCACTAACGGGAAAAACATTGTAGAAACCGCCGTTGCAGCTGGTTCATTCAAGACCCTTACCGCCGCTCTTGGCGCTGCCGACCTTGTAGATGCTTTGAAGAGTAAGGGGTCGTTTACGGTCTTTGCTCCTACGGATGCAGCATTCGCTAAGCTACCCAAAGGCACTGTCGAAGATCTATTGAAGCCTGAGAACAAGGAAAAACTTCAGGCTATTCTTAAGTTCCATGTGGTGTCAGGAAACATTGGGCTATCCGACGCGCTTGCTGCGAAGACAGCCAAAACCCTGCAAGGCGCGCCGGTAAATATCCGCTTCAATAATGGAAAAGTAATGGTCAATGGTGCGTCCTTGATCTCCGCAGATATCAAAACCTCTAATGGCGTGATTCATGTGATCGATTCCGTCATGCTCCCACCCGCTCCAAAGAATGACATTGCTAGTGTTGCCAAGAGTGCAGGCCAATTCAACACGCTGCTCGCAGCAGTTGGTGCAGCTGGTCTCGATAAGGCTCTTTCTGGGGGAAATCCTCTGACCGTCTTCGCACCCACCGACGCTGCCTTCAATGCTCTACCAAAGGGAACAGTCGAGTCGCTGCTCAAACCAGAAAACCTCGACACACTTAAGGCTATCCTCTCGCTCCATGTCGTCTCAGGTAGGGTCTCGGCAGGCAATGCTCTGAATGCCAAATCCACTAAATCAATAAGCGGTGGCATGCTTAAGTTCGGAATCGAAAAGGGTCTATTCAAGATCAATGGTGCAACTATCTTAACGACCGATATCCAGTGCGACAACGGAGTGATTCACGTCATCAATGCTGTGCTTCTTCCTGAGACAACGCCCAGTAGCAAGTCACCCGAAAATGTCATGGATCCTAGCCAAATGGTTGAGAACGCCATTGAAAAAGGTGTGCCTGTTTTCAATCAGGGCAATCACCGCGAGTGTGCTGACATTTATCAGGCATGCCTTGTTTCCCTCACCAATGGCACCAAAGTCGACTGCTCGATGCGTGATGACCTGACCAAGCTGGTAGCCAGTGCGGAAAAAATCAATTGCGATACGACTCGCGCATGGGCACTCCGTGCAGGTCTCGACCATGCCTACGCAGCAATGGCCAAATAGTAAAATCTATAACGTCAAGAGGGATTATTGGGTCCCTCTTGATCCCTCTTCCCACCGTCTTTGCCGGGTAACCCACTAAGCAACGGCAGGGCGATTGGCCAGCTTACCACCACCCTTAGAGACGCCATTCTGGATTCATGGTGCTGACCGAGTAGCCCCTTTTGTCAATAATAAGCGGTAAAGCTAACTCAGTCCCCAAGATCAGCAGCTATGCTAGCGCTCCTAATCGCAACTCAGAAAGCCGCTTCCTCAGCAAATATGAGGACTAGGCTGGAGTGATCGTCATTTCCACGCCTCAGTTCGACGCCATGCTGGAGCAGGGGTCAAGGTATAGAAACGCTTCGCCAAAAACCTTTTGAACGAAATGGTGAAATGGCGTTATTGCTATTCACCATGACAACAAGCTCAAACACCTGCCGACACACAAAAAACATTCACCAAACATCTAAAACCTAACGTTTAAAATTGGCATACTTGATTTCATAAATAGCTTGCCAAGAAAAACAGAAAAGCCAGCGACCTATTACAGTTGCTGGCTTTTAAATTGGTAGGGGTGGAGAGAATCGAACTCTCGGCCAAGGGATTATGAGTCCCCTGCTCTAACCGCTGAGCTACACCCCCTTTCCTATATAGGTCAATAGGTTATACTGACCGGAAATTATTCCTTAAAATTAATTAACCACCGCTCTTGATCACCGCATGTTGAGTGATTGGGAGATGGTGAGCGCTGTGAACATAGTCGGCAGTGCGAAGTCGAGGATTTATTACCTTAAAGCCAAGGTGTGCGGCAAGATAATTCGGTACTCTTTGAAAGTAAAATCCCTTTGAATAGCGAAGATAAAACCCGATAAAATGCTACTAAATCTACAATAGACAGCCGTTACTAACTCTGATCAAGTAAGTTAGTTACGCGTCTCCTAACCAGAGATCTTCAGCTTGCTTGCCAAAAGCCATGTCCATCCAGACAATTTTATCACCTTCGAACTCGAAGCGACCGTTGAACAATTGTCCCTCTAGCATCTGTGGTATCCAATGTTTATCATCTTCCCACATTTTCTCATAGGGAATCGCATCGAGCGCGGTCCACAGTGGATTAGCCTCGCGGGTGGCCGTGGGCTCGCCATCAAAGGAGTTGGACATAAACACATGGCAGTGGATATCAGGAATGTCTGACATAGCGAAATGCAGCTCGCCCATTTTCACCGGAGAATGTGGTGTGATATGGAGCTCTTCCTGGCACTCGCGCACAATTGCTTGAAGAGCATTTTCACCGGGATCTATTTTCCCTCCTGGCCCGTTGACCTTCCCCTTGCCTATTCCTGTGAGCTTATCGATCAATAGAATCTTCTCGTTTTGAACGACAAACATCAAAGTTGCTGGGATTTCCGCATTCCAATTTTTCCATTCAATAGTACTTTCATTCGCTGGGATTGTGCTCATCTGCGCCACTCTATGCAGCATCCTCCCACATCACAAGCACGACCTAAAACACCAAAAAACAACAAATGCAACTAGATTGCGTTTAGTGATTGACATCACGATTATCTTGCCTATTAATCTGGGCATCATGAAGTTACTCATTTCACTCCTAGTTCTAGCGACAGCAGCCATTTGTAGCGCTCAGACTAAAGTAGCCACCTTAGGTCCTCTGCTGGCGGATCTGGCAAAGCAAATTGGTGGAGACAAGGTCACGGTAGTAGATCTTATGGGTCCCACTGGTGATCCTCACAATTTCCAGCCAACTCCTAATAAATTAATCCAAGCACAAGGTGCGGTTCTCTATTTAGCCTCAGGCAAAAACCTCGAGCCCTTTCTCCCAAAACTAAAATCAATCGTTGGCAATGAAGCCAAGGTATTGGAGGTAGGCCTAAAAATTCCATCTCTGAGAATATCCGGCAACTCGGCTATTTACGCCTGCTGCCCGAAACACACGGTAGGCGCTCTAGATCCACATTGGTGGCACTCGATAGAGAACTGGAGACGCGCGTCCAGCATCGTAGAAAAGGCCTTGATAGAGGTCGATCCAGCCAACACGCAGCTATATAAAGCACGCACTAAAGCTTACCGCAAAAAGCTTTCAGCCACTAAGTCATGGGCGAAAAAAGAAATTGCCACTATCCCACGCAGTCAAAGAAACCTAGCAACTGCCCATGCTGCTTTTGGTTACTTTTGTAAAGAGTTCAGCTTCAAATCAATTCCTGTACAAGGCATCAACAAAGAACAGTCAGCCACTCCCCAATACATCGCCGAGGCTATCGAAACAGTGAAGAATAACAAAGTAAAGGCCATCTTCCCAGAAGAGGGTGCCAACTCCAAAGGCCTGCAGACGGTGGCAAAATCTACCGGGGCTATAATCGCCCCCCAAATCTATGCCGACTATGCCCCATCAATTATCGGAATGTTCAAACATAATATCACCACCATAACTACAGCCCTAAAATAATGCAACAAATCACACCACTACTATTATTGGCATCAATGACTTCGCTCACTGCTGCTGACTTCGAGTTCGATTACAATACTCACCTCAATATGGCCTTTGGAAGCGCCTCAGTCGAGGAAGCCGAACTAGCGGCGCATGGTCACGACCCCAACGACGAAGCAACACTCCAAGGTTTAGAACTTAACTTTACAGCACGCTACGGCGACCACCTCTCAGGCTTTGTTGCTTATAATATGTTTTTAGACGATGACGACAAAGTCGATGGTGAGTTAGAAGAGGCATTCCTGAAGTTAACAGAGCTCCCAGCGGGTTTTGAACTTCGTGGTGGTCGCTTCCTCAACCGAGTCACTTCACAAAACAACATACACCTTCACGGCTGGGATTTTGTAGATGCGAATCTCATTACAACGCGCTTCTTAGGAGAAGAAGGACTTATCAGCAATAGCGCTGAAATTTCCTACAATCTACCTTTCAAGCACGATGCTCTTTTCTCTATCGCCTTTGGTGACGCGATTGCACACGATGAACATCATCATGATGAGCACGATGACCACGATGACCACGAGGAGGAATCTGTAGAAGGTGAAGGAGCATTACTCACTGACGACATCCTAACTGCACGACTAAAAGGAATCTATTACCATACCGACTTTCACCAATTTGTCTACGGCCTGAGCTACCTCCAAGGTAAAAATGGTTACTCAAAGTCGGGCAGCATAATGGGTGGAGACATTTCCTACATCTGGCGGGAAAATGGACTCGAAGCTGGTGGCAAGCACTTCCGTGTTAACTTTGAGCCCATCTACCGTGATTTCGACTATGTCAATGAGGACGGTGACCTCTCTGGCTCAGCCAGCGAATGGGGAATCCACTCGGGAATAGGATGGGGCTTCAAAGAAGACTGGGAACTTGGCCTTAGATTTGATTTTCTCCAGGGTGTTGATGAGCCTATTGAAGAGCTCGAAGAGCGCCACAGGTCGACAGCCGCCCTCACCAGATCTCTTAGCTATAACGACTATCTCTCTGGCCATGTCCGCCTTCAGTACAACCACGATTGGCGAGATGGCTACGGTCACGAAGACGCTATATGGCTACAGTTTCAGATCAATTTAGGAACTGGTGGTGAAGTCCGCTAAAGTTCGATGCTGTCGCTGCCCGCAATGGCACTTATTTAAGCCTATTTTGGTAAGCTTTGAGAGGCATTATTTTACTTCATCGTGCTAGCTATTTGTTCCATCTATAAAAATGCTAGCTACTGAATACTAGCTACTTGCTACTTGCTACTCGATAAACACTCCTCAAGAAGTCTAAATCTTCCAGTGCCTCGATTGACGACCAAGACAGTTAAGTAAGTGCCATCGGTCGCAGATCTCAAACCTTTATTTATTTGGGATGATATCGATCGCTAACATGCAGATGTCATCACCCAGAGTGCTGGCATCTGCATACTTGGTTCCAGCCTCAAATAATCGATCAAGCGCCTCTGAACCAGATCTCGTGGCTTTGGATGAAAGAACTTCCAGCATTCTTTCCACACCGAACTCCTGACCGTCCGCATTCTCAATCTCGTAAATACCGTCAGTGAATAAAACTAATTGGTCGATTAAAGATAATGAGATTTTATCCGCACCATAGGGAGCTTCAGCCACCAAGCCCAAGGCTGGACCTCGTACTATTTTATCCGAACTTAACTTTGATCCCACTCCGTCTTTGACAAGAATCGGCATAGGGTGTCCAGCTGTGGCAAACTCTAAGGTCTCATCTTCTACATCAATAACAAGGTAGAGAGCAGTCGCGAACATTTGAATCCCCGCGTGGCTGAATATATTCACCAAGCTGTCATTTAAGCCATAAAGAAACCATTCGGGGCTCGAAGATGAATCGCTCTCCTTCTCTATAAGGCCCCGAATCATAGCCACCACCAGCGCTGCCCTTACTCCGTGGCCCATCACATCACAGATCAGCACTCCAGCCTTCGTTTCACTGATAGGAAATACTTCATAGAAATCCCCAGCCATTTCACTATCTGGTTTATAAAGTGTGCTAAACTTAGCCGTGATTTCTGAGCTCGATTCACCTCTTGGGAATGAGCCTGGTTTCAGATCTAGAACTGACTGTTGGACCTGCCGGGCCAGTTCTAACTCTTCTTGGTAAGCTTTGTTTCGCTCCTTTAGCTCAGATGCTGCATTAGATAATCGAATCTGAGTGTTGACCATGTCTGAGACATCGCTCGTCACGCCAAAAGTACCACGTACGTCACCTTTGCTATCGAGCCAAGGAATCTTGGATGTCACCACCCATGTGTCTTCCTCGCCCTCCCAGGTTTCACGCTCTAAGGATTCTTCAAGACGCTCTAACGTCTCCATGATGTGTACCTCATCCGACAAAGATTTGTCGGCATGCACCGCATCAAAAAAATCATGGTCAGACTTACCTAGCAATTCAGACGGACTACTTAACCCCATCTTTTCTGCGGTGGCTTTATTCACCATGACAAACCGGGATTCCTTATCCTTAAAGTAAATATTATTGGGTATATTTTCAATTAATTGCCTCAATAAATGGCGCTCATCGTCCAATGCCTTTTCGGCATTTTTCCTGCGAGATATATCAATCATCGAGCCCGCGATACGGACGACATTTCCATCCTCATCCCGCACACATGCGCCACGTATACGAAGCCAAGTGAAATGACCATCTGGGCGAAGATACCGGCAATCCATAGCAATCAAGTCAGATCCATTTTGTCGCAGGATATCTTTAATCGACTGTCGGAATTTTGGAAGATCATTTTCATGTAAATGCAGATCAGGCTGTATAAAAATATTCGGCGCGTCGCCACTGGCGTAACCAAGAAATTTGAGCACTCGTTCTGAATAACTCACCTCTTGGCCAATAACGTCCCATTGCCAAATACCTTCATTCGAGGCACGTAACGCTAGTTCTAATCTATCTTCTGCCGCCGTTTGCATCTCTACCATAAAAACTCCCCTTTTGCTTTCACGCAACAATAAACCGTCATCAATCCATGCGAAGCGTCAACATACAGACATCGTCATCAAAACCCTTGCCTTTCACCCAGCTTAAAGCCTTGGCGCAAAGTCGGTCTAATTCTTGCGTTTCATCGCTTTGACGCACCTCGAGGAAGGAGGCAAAGAATTGCTCCTTACCCCACTCAATTCCTTGCTTATTGGCTGATTCGTAAATGCCATCAGTATAAAGCAAGGCTTCATCTATCGTATTAAGTTGATATGTGCGACTCTCGAACACAGCATCTTCAAAGAATCCCAGAGCTGGCCCTTTGGGTATATCACAATCCATCAGAACGCGTGACCCTTTCTCAACAAGTAATGGCAGATCATGACCAGCGCTTGCAACCCGCAGTGCGTTCTCATTGAAATCAGCCACTATGTAACACGCCGTAGCAAACATATCCATATCGGCAGTCCCTAAAATACGACAAAGGCCCTGATTCATTTTTCTTAAGAAATTTGCAGGTCTCTCTGCATGATGAGACGCTTTTTCCATCAAGCCTTTAATCATAGCCACAACTAAAGCCGAGCGTACTCCATGGCCCATAACATCACAGATAAAGAGTCCTACCTTTCCTTGACCTAGTGGAATCACATCGAAATAGTCACCGGCAAGCTCGGTAGCAGGTATGTATTTATTCTCGATTTTGGCCAAACCTGCAACCACAGCCGTCCGCTCGTCCCAGTGGCCGTCGTGAGTTGGCAATAATGCCTGCTGGACTTCGCGAGCTAGTCCTAATTCTTCTTTATAACTGCGGTTCTTAGCCTGCAGGTCAAGGGCTATTTCCTCCAATCTTTCCTGAGATCCTACAATGCCAGTAACGTCCGTTGAAACTCCAAAAGTCCCTGAGAGTCTCCCACGACTATCATACCAAGGCTGCTTCACGACCTGAACAAAGGTGTCATCACGGTGGGGCCACATTTCACGCTGGATCTCTCCAACGATCGGCTTGCCCGTGTTCATTATTTTCTGTTCATCGGTGTGGGTATAGCTCGACCCAGTAGGTGTGTAAAAATCTGCGTCAGACTTCCCGATCAATTCCATTTCAGAAGAGCACCCTACCCATTCAGCCTGTCTTTTATTCACCAAAGTAAATTTTGAATGCACATCCTTAAAGTAAACTTGCACCGGGACATTATCCACCACTAGCCGCAGCATTGCACGCTCCTCAGCTAGAGATTCTTCAGCATGCTTTCGTTTAGAAATATCGATCATCGATCCCACTAACCTGACTGCCTCACCATTCTCTCGCACCACCACTCCACGAACGCGCAACCATATAATTTTCCCGCTGGGCCGCATTACTCTGCAATCAATGGCAAAAAGTTCTTCCTCTTCGTCCATCAAGGCTAGCTCGAGAATATTCTTCAAATATGCTGCATCCTCAGGCACCAGAATACTCTCAGGGCATTTGAGCATATTTGGAGCGTCCTCATTCTCGTACCCTAAAAACTGATAAACTCGATCAGAATAATAGATCGAATCCTCTCCAACAACCCAGTCCCAGACACCCTCATTGGAGGCTTTCAGCACTAGATCTAGAGTATCTTGGAAGGAGTCATGCATCTCTAACTCACTATAAAGTCAGAATTGTTAGCACAAAGCAACAAGATTGCGCCCGCCTTGACGCTTCAATTAAACGTCTGATTCTTTAGCCGCGATCCATTCTTCCTCCATCACAGCCAAAGTCGCCGCATCGAGCTCTATCCCACGCTCTTTTAGCCTATTCTCTACCACTGAAAAACGCCTCACAAATTTATTATTGGTGAGATCAATTGCTACTTCTGGATCCACCTTTAGTTTGCGAGCTAGATTGACTACCACGAAAAGTAAGTCCCCTATCTCAGATTCTAAAGCCTTACTAACGACTCCGGTTTCTTCATAGTCGCTGAGTTCCTCTACAACCTCATTGAGTTCTTCCTCCACTTTCTCAACAATCGAGCGAGCGTCTGGCCAATCGAAACCGACCTTACTTGCCTTCTTTTGTAATTTTGCGGCTTTCAATAAGCCAGGAAGGCCATCGCCCACTCCGTAGAGGTAGGGATGTTGCTCGGTTCCTTTTTCCTGACGCTTGATAGCATCCCATTGGTTGAGCACTCGATCAGTATCTAACAATGCGCTCTCGGCGTAAACATGTGGATGGCGGCGTATAAGTTTCTCAGAAATTTCACGTGCCACATCATCAAAGTTGAAATGGCCATTGCCCTCGGCTATTTCGCTATGGAACACCACCTGAAGCAAGAGATCTCCCAGCTCTTCGCGCATGTGCTCCATGTCACCACGCTTGATCGTATCTACTGTCTCATAAGCTTCCTCGATCAAGTTAGGCACGATACTTTCATGCGTTTGCTCTGCATCCCACGGACAACCACCCGGAGCACGCAATCGATGCATAATCTCCCGCAGTCGCTCCATCTGGCGCGTAGGATCTGCGCACTCCACCATCTCAGTATCATTCATGATTCGTCCTGTCTTGAAATACGTAATAGTGTAGCACGCTCTTCCTCGCTCAGAGAATGAACACCATGCTCACTGACTTTATCTAAAATACGATCTACTTCAGAGCTCTCCATATTCACCTTCGTCCGTGGTCTAATCTTTGGCTGAAAGTCAGCCCGCGGTCCACCCGCTGTTGTGCTCGTGATTCCAATCCTGTCTACCCAATTCAGTAGCCAAGGATTTTTCATAAGAATAAAGCCAAGTAAGGCTCCGCCCAGATGACCAGCCTCACCACCGTCATTTTCACCTCTGGTGAGGACTGTATAGATTCCTATACCAAGAGCCAGCATACCAAATGTCTTCATCTTCATCGGAATCGGTGGGAATACTAGCATCACCTGCATGTCTGGGGCGATCACTATCAAGGCCACTAGAATTCCAAAAACCCCTGCGGAGGCTCCCACTAACCAAGCAATATCTAGCCACCCAACCAAAGCCAGTAAGGTATAAAACAAGGCACCAGCGACGCCACAAAGTAAATAGTAAGCAGTGAATCGTCTCGACCCCAATGCTCGTTCTACCATGCCGCTAAACATGTAAATCGCAAACATATTAAAGATAATATGCGTTATCCCGCCATGCAAAAACTGAAAGCTCAGTAGTCTCCAGTATTCGTAGTTCTCAAAGCACAAGTCTATTCGATAATGGCCATAGAAAGTAAGGATGCCTATCATCCCTTCTTCGGCAGTAAATATATCTAACAAAAAAATAGCTATATTGATGATCAGAAGCCATTTGGTCACTGGAGCACCGACAAATCTACTACTCATTTGATTCCCTGTTCTATTGTTAACCATCCCGCAGCATCCATAGCATGGGCAGCACTTACTGCAAATGAAATCAAAGCCCCTTTTGGATTGCAGTTCACGGGCTTCAGGCACACATTGGCCGCATGCCGAAGGCTCTCAGCAATCTCACCTGGCCCATTATCCTCCTTCTTTTAGGTGGTGTGGCCACGTTTTTGCTTTGCCCTCTGGAGAGCGCTGCAGTCAAACAACAAATCATTGGTTACCCTAACTCTGTCGTTCCAGCCTACCAACTCCGGCCATGGCTGCTGGCATTCACCTTTTTCATCCCATTTCTAGCCTCGGTTATCTACCAACTATCCGACACTCTGGATCGCTATACTATTAAGATATTTCTCAATGCCTTTGCCATCTGTTTTGGCGCACTCTTCATTGTGATGTTCCTAGAAGACATTCAGGACAACCTCTCTGACTTTAAAGAAAATGATCAGATGATGTGGCTTATGGCCAAACACTACCTCATCAAGTTACCGTCATTGTTGGTATTCATTCTCCCCTACTCTCTCATGCTGGGCTTACTCTGGGCTCTCGGGAAAATGTCTAAAGACCAGGAAATTGTCGCGATGATTCAGACAGGAAGAAGCGTCACCCGTATCGTAGCCCCACTCATCGGATTTGGTTTCCTCTGCACCTTGTTATGCGCCACCTTTAACTACCACTGGGCACCCTATGCCGACAGCCAAGAAAGAAGCATTCTCGAGGACGCTCGCGGCATCGCAGCCAGCGAAGCCCGCCACGTAGCCTACCAAAATATCGATGACACCCGCCACTGGTATGTCGGTGCATTCCCAGCCGAGCACCACCACGGAAAATCACTCAGATCCGTAAGTATTTCAGTCCTCGACGACGAGGGCCATGTCACCCAGCGCATCATCACGAAGTCAGCATCATGGTCAGTCGGTAAGGGAATTTGGGAATTAGAATCTCCGCTAGTTTTCACATTCAAGCAAGGGACAGAGCAGGTTACTAAACACCAAGAAAACCTCACTTTCGACTGGTCTGAAACACCCTACCAAATTATCAATCCTGGCTTAAAACCACCCTTTATGGGAATCCCTGGGCTTACTAGTTGGCTCTCTAACCACCGGGACCACCCGCTCTCTGACAAGCGCTCCTACCTCACTCATTGGCATTATAGATTTGCAGCCCCCTTCATCTGTATGATAACCATCATGCTAGCTGCACCACTAGGGATCGTCTTCAATAGACGCGGTGTGGGCGGAGGTGTAGCGGTCGCTATCTTCCTCTGTGCAGGTATGGTTTTCTGCTCTACAGTCTTCCCTACATTGGGTGAGTCTGGCCATCTCCCGCCAATTGTCGCAGCTTGGGCTACAAATGTCCTTTTCACTATCATTGCCATGGTTCTCTTCCATCGCCGAATGACTGGCCAGCCTATCTATCAGACTGTCAAAAATTGGTTCGCATCGTGATCTGTAGCTAAAGACTCAGCAGCCAAGCTTGAGTGGTCTAAGTAAGCACATTTAAAAATAACACACTGCACTCAATGGCACTTACTTAAGGGTATTAGTCGTCAATCGAGGCACTAGAAGATTTAGACTTCTTGAGGTGTGATTTATCGAGTAGGCAGTAGCAAGTAGCTTGATAGACGGAACGAATAGCTAACATGGAAAACTTGGACATGTTGCAAGGTCCGGATTCACAAATACGCAGCCAAAAGATGCTCTGACCCCAGCCCCGTGCCAAATACTAGCTACTTGCTACTCGACAAGTCCCATAGCTACACCCTCAATACAGGGCAAATTCTTGATCTGAAAATTGTCGTGTTGCGTGAAACAACAAAGACTCCTCAGCGGGTCTTTACCATCCTTGATATAGTCGATTTCATTGGGAAAAATTACTCATTTAAAATAGCCATTTCAAAATTAATTTGCAAATAACTCGATCTAATAGATAAGTGTGGCAATGACAGTGAAGGACAAACTCATCAGCAGTGCGATTCGCGTATTCTCAAAATCCGGCTACCGCGACGGTAAAGTCGCGGAGATCGTTCGCGGAGCTAAGGCTAATATCGCTGCAGTGAATTACTATTTCGGATCGAAAGAAAAGCTCTTCACGCAAGTATTACGCAAAGCCTTTACTGTCGCTGAGCTGAGCCACCCTATCAGTGGCAAGCTTCCAAAGAACGAACCAGTGGAACAAAAGCTGGCGGCATTTGCGCGGGCGATCGTCAGCCGGACCTTAGATAAAGGCACCGCCGGAGATTACAATCGAATCATGAGCATGACGTTACATTCACCAGGCTCACCGATTGATGCCATTTGCGCTGAAGTGACTACTCTACTAGTCGAACCACTAATGCCTCTATTAGTCGAATACATAGGAACGGCTGACGAACAAACCTACGCTGTAGCCACTCTCAACTTCCTCAGTCTCGCCGGTATAGTGGCGAAACACCCCTTTGTAATGGATAAAATTTTCGGCGACTCTCCAGCTCAAGAAACGCTAGATGCGTTCATCGAGCAACAAGTCACTGCAATTCTGGCAGCCACCAAATCTCTGGCATCCAAGGAACTGTCTCACTCAACCTAACGAAGGCAAATATGTCTAAGATCGCCTCTTCCCTGATTGGGATACTATTACCTTTCACTCTCGCCAGCTGTGTCCAGCAACCAGGCGCCCTCTACCCCAGCGCCAGAGCTTCACTCAATATCCCCGCGCGCTATGATGCGACTCAACCACCAGTCCCAGAGATCAGCGAAAACCTAGTCAGTCTATTTCCTAGCCCACAGCTAAAAAATTATATTTCTAAGGCGGTAAAAAATAATCCTGATCTACGATCCAGTGCAGCCCGCCTTGAAGAAGCTGGCTACAACACAAGAAGCTCTCAAGCTGGACTCAGTCCGACGCTCAACGCCAACCTCGGCGCAGGAACAAATACAACTAATCCTTTAGGGTTTTCGTCGGTGCGCTCCGAGAGTTACACAGCCTCCCTCGACGCCCGCTGGGAAGTTGATGTGTGGGGCCGAATCCGTGCTGGCGTCAGCGCATCAACGAGCAACCAAGCAGCTGCAGCTGCTGACTATGCAGCTGCCAGACAATCGATCGCGGCACAAACAGCCCAAGCGTATTTCGAGCTACTCCGAACAAGTAGTTTACTAGAGCTCTCAGAGCGTAGATTAGTTTCATTTAAGAAGACTCTCGACCTCGTCAACCGTCGGTTTGAAGCAGGCACAGCCGATCTAGGTGCAGTCGATCTGGCTCGGACAGACATTGAGAATACCCGCTCACAGGTTGCCCTACGTAAAGACGACCGCGACAAGGCCGCTAGAAGGCTAGCCACACTCACGGGCTCCTACCCAAACAACTCCAGAAAAGCGACAAAATGGCCGACTCTCAGCCGCAGCGTCAAAGCCAACATTCCATCTACTCTGATGCTGAAACGGCCAGATATTGATGCCGCCTACCAACGCATCAGAGCGGCTGACTCTAGAGTGACTGTGGCTCACCGCGACCTTTATCCTGATTTCACACTCACCGCTGGCTACGGCCAGCAGTCGAACATTCTAAAGAATCTAGCAGACTCTAACTTTAACACTTGGTCATTACTTGCCAACCTCAGTGCTCCTCTGATTGATGGTGGAGCAAGACGTGCGGAGCTAGGAGCATCCAATGCTAGGGCCAAACGTGCACTCGCCGACTATCAATCGATAGTTCTCAATGCCTTCCGAGAAGTTGAAAATGCCTTGGGATCGGAGAACTATTTACGACAACAATACTCAGCAACGGGCAAAGCTCTCACTGCCGCCCAAAGCGCTGAATCGCGTGGACTGAGAAGCTACGACAACGGACTCATCAACATCCTCGATCTACTCGCAGTCCAGCGTAGAACATTCGCCACCGAGGAATCACTCATCAATATTCGAGCACTGCGCTACCAAAATCGCGTGTCGCTCGCTCTCGCCTTAGGTAAGGCACTTTAACTTTTCTAACTCATCTATCCACACACGTGAAATTAGTACTCAAGATTCTCATCCCGATATTAGTCCTCCTCGCATCTTATGGAGTGGCAAAAAAAATGATCGGCTCAAAACCACCGCTTAAGAGTAAACAGCCACCCGCGGTAGTCCCCACAGTCTCGATCATCACAGTAGGCCTCGACACCCATAAGCCGCCTATCCTCACCTTCGGCACAGTGAAGAGCTATTTTGAAACAGCTATCACACCACAAGTAAATGGCAATATCACCTTCGTAGCAGACTCGTTTAGAGTGGGCCGTGAGGTGAGCAAAGGAACGATCCTCGCACGCATCGACACCACCGATTACGAGGCGATCCTAGCACGCGAAGCGGCAACTCTCTCCTCTAACAATCGCACACTAGAAGAGGAAATTATTCGCTCGAAACAGGCTGAAGGAGATTGGAAAGCCTCTGGCAGAGAACTCTCCTCCGCCTCCCCGTTTGTTCTACGTAAACCTCAACTCGCGGCAGCACTCGCTAGCATCAAATCCTCTGAAGCAGCCAAGAACAAAGCCCAAGCCGATATAGACCGATGCACACTCAAAGCTCCATTCGATGCGGTTATCAGTAAGCGTTCGGCCTCGATCGGCAACTACGCCACTTTCCAGACACCCCTTGGAACCCTAGTCGCCACTGAGATGGCTGAGATTCGCTTGCCGCTCACCCCCGGACAAGCGGCACGGATAGAACTACCTAACAATTCAACAACACCAAGCTCCATCACTATAACTAGCCCTACAAAACCTGGAGCCGAATGGTCAGCCCAGTTAAGCAGAACTGACCCGATCATTGACCCGACCAACCAAGTAATATTCGTCATTGCCGAGGTTGCTCATCCCTACAAAGGAAAGGCCACATTACCCATTGGCACATTTGTCAACGCCATCATCCCAACAAAAGAAGTACCTGAAGCCATGGAGGTCCCTGAAGTCGCTCTGGTGAATGACTCCTTCCTTTGGGTTGTTGACTCTGAAATGAAACTCGTAAAAATAAAAACTCAGCGCCTACACAGCCATGCAGGCATGGCCTATATTAAATTAATCGATCCGGCTTTGGATCCCCCACTCAGGATCGTCTCTAGACCGTTGACTAACTTCCGTACCGGCATGCTCGTCAAAACTCTTAGCAAATAACTTCTCCTGCGTGGTCATCTAACTCCTAATAATAGCGTCGTGTCATCACCTCTTCAAAAACACCCTTTCATCACCTGGTTTGCCACAAATCCCGTTGTGGCGAACATCTTGATGTTCTCTATATTAGCGGCAGGAATCTTCACTGCATTCACCGTCCGGAAAGAAGGCTTCCCAGCATTTACCTCGGAAACCGTCTTAATCACGGTCCCCATCCGCGGCGGTACCCCTGAGGATGTCGAGCGCGGGGTCGCCATCAAGATTGAAGAATCTCTCCAGTCGGTTGAAGGTATAGAACATATCCGCTCAGTCAGTAGGGACAACATTGCCACCATCACCATTCAGGCTAAGGAGAAATACCCTCTATCAAAGCTGCTAGACGACGTGAAAGTTCAAGTCGATGCCATTCCCAGTTTACCAGAACAAGCAGAAAAACCAGTAATTACCGAACGAAAACAGAGCAACGAAGTCCTCTGGTTAGAACTGTATGGTGACGCCTCCGAAGCAACGCTCAAAGAAGCCGCCAGGAATTTACGAGATGTCCTGCTCAGACAAGAAGCCATTTCAAAAGTAGAGACACTTGGCGACCGCGACTATGAAATCTCGATCGAACCATCCGAGCAAAAACTCCGCCTCTACAATCTCACATTTGACGAACTTGCACGTGCAGTTTCGAATAACTCTCTAGATTTAGGCGGTGGAGTGGTACGCACTAAGCGTGGAGACATCTCACTCCGTTCACGCGAGCAAGCCTACCTCAAGGCTGATTTCGAAAACATTCCCGTGCGCACCAATGCTGACGGAACCCGAATTTACGTCAGAGATGTGGCCAACGTCCGCGACAGCTTCATCGATCAAAAATTCATCAACCGCTACAGAGGCAAGCCATCGATCAGCCTTAGAATTAAGACCGAGGGCAATGACAACATCCTCAAAGCCGTGGCTCAGGCGCGTGCAGTAGTCGATGCTGCCAGAAACGAAGTAACAAATTCTAAACCAAGCATAATAAGAAAAGCTCTGGAATTTATTAGAATCTACCCTCCTGAAAAAAAACCGCTACAAGTCAACTTCACGATCCCCGAAGGCGTCCAGGTCGCGGGTTGGTATGATGGTGCTACCAGCATCCGTGACCGACTTGTCTTACTTGGTAAAAATGGCTTTCTCGGAGTTTTGTTAGTTTTCTTGATCCTCACACTATTCCTCAATCTTCGTCTCGCATTCTGGGTTGCCGTGGGTGTGCCTGTCGCGCTGGCTGGAGCCGTTGCCTGTTTCCCTATTGCCGGTATAGACCTCTCAGTAAATGTCATTTCAGCCTTCGGATTCTTAGTCGTGTTAGGTATTGTTGTAGATGACGCCATTGTCATCGGAGAATCAATTTACTCGGAGAAAGAGGAACAAAAAACCATCAGCGATAGCGAAGGCTATATTCGCTCGACTGTACGAGGGGTTAGCAAGGTCGTCACTCCTGCGACCTTTGGTGTTCTTACCACGATAGCAGCCTTCTTGCCGCTCACCCAGGTCAGTGGTCGTTTAGGTAATGTCTTTGGTCAGATTGCAACCGTCGTTATTCTTTGCCTCATTTTCTCACTAATTGAGTCTAAGCTCATCCTCCCAGCCCACCTAGCGCATCTCAATGTCCACAGAAAACCGGGTAATACCATTTCTCGTGCTTGGGCTAGATTCCAAGGCTCGGTAGCTCGCGCTCTACAGTGGGTCATCGACTCAGTCTACCGCCCACTTATTCGTGTCTTTATTGACTGGCGCTACGCGGTATTATCAGCATTTGTCGCCGTCCTCATCCTCGTTGTTAGTTTACTACCAGCAGGCCAATTACGCTTTGTCTTTTTCCCTAACATATATAATGATAATATAACCGTCACTCTTGAGCTCGAACAAGGGCAATCGGTAGACTACCTCCATGCAACAGCCCTACGTATCGAACAATCATCTAAAGAGCTAGGAGCACGATACGAAAATGAATTTGGCCAAAATCCCTTCGTCGAAGTCCAAATTTCAGCTAGTTACAACACCAAGGTATCCGTAGTAACCGAACTCACACGCTCAACCACCCGCGAAAATCTCACCACGGCCCAAATCATCAAAGACTGGCGTGCAGCCGTCGGCCAGATTGCCGGTGCGCGCTCACTTTCCTTTGCCGCTAAAGCCGGACCTCCCGGTG